>JAKAGJ010000369.1 GCA_021815655.1 Deltaproteobacteria bacterium
GTTCGAATACATCAAGGTTGACTACAACCGCACCAGGAGGCACAGTGCCAATGGCTATATCAGCCCATTGGCCTTTGAGTCCCAAAAGTCGCTTAGAGATCTGTCCGCTGTTCCTGGGCAAGATCAAGTCTTTCTCTTCGCTCTTCCAGCCGCAAGCCTCGCCGCCAGCCAAACCCCCGGCGCCAGGGCGGGCGGGGATAAACCCCGCCCCTACGAAAACAGGTCGTGGTTACGAGATGATGGCCGCGGGCCAGCTCTTTCGCGCCAATGGTTGAAGGCCAGAGTGGCGGGTAACGCTGCGCTAACCCGCCCTACATTCCTGATTCTTCCTCTTCTTCTTCCCGCCGCCCCTCACGGCATCAGCGGGGCCACCCAGTTCTCGCCCTCGCCCAGCCCGCCGGTCATGGCCTTCACGGCGAAGGCGATGCTCTTTTCGTAGAAGCGCGCCTTCATCTCCGGGCTGCCCATCCAGGCGGCCACGGCGGCCCGCTCCTCCTCCAGCTCGCGTTGGGCCAGCACGGTGCGCAACAGGTTGCCCGGGCTGCCGAAAAGCTCGCTCACCCGCTGGTCCCAGTTCTCGGGCGTGAGCAACTCCTCGCGCATGCCGCCCTGGCCGTCGGGCAGGCTCACGGCCCTGTACTGCTGGCGCAGGGCACTGAAGCTCAGGCGGGCGGTCTGGGGGTAGCGGAAGACGTAGGGGTTGGAGAGAAGCAGGTGGTGGCCGGGACCGCCGGCCCAGTAACGATAGGAGGCCATGGAGTCCCAGACGATCAGGCGGCGGTGGTTCACCGCCCCGGCCAGGTGGGCCAGGCCGCCGTCGCGGCCGGCGAAGCCCTGGGCCCGGCTCATGAGCCAGGCCAGGTCGGGCAGGGTGGAGGCCGGGTCGTCGCTCTTTAGGGCGTGATCCACGGCCCCGGCCAACTCGCTATAGTCCGGCGCTCCCACGGCGATGAGGGTGAAGTCGCGGCGCAGCTCGGCCAGGAGCCGCATCCACCAGGCCGGGTCCTGCCAGAAGCAGTCGTCGCGGCCGGGGTTGAGCGGATAGACCACGATGACGGGCCGCCGCCGGGAGATGAGATCGCGGAGTTGGGGGGGACGGTCGGGGTCCACGAAGACGCTGGGGCGGTCGTCCTGGTTATCCAGGCCGTAGTAGTGGCTGTGCACCCGGATGGGGTTGGCGCGCACCTGGTCCACGGGCAGCACCGGCAGGGCGATGCGGTGGTTCAGGCTGGTGGTCCAGGTGGCCCCCCGGCCGAAGCGCCCCACGGGCAGGCCGGTGAGCCCGAAGCGCTCGATGGGCTCCGGGGGCAACACCTCGCGCACCAGGGGGTGGGCCTCCACCAGCTCCTGGCCGGCCCCGGGCCCCAGGCAGAGCCGCAGGGGCCGGCCCAGGTTGCGCAGGAACCCCAACACCATGAGGGTGTCGCCGATGGCCAGGCGGCCGGGCAGGCGAAGATAATCGCCCTCCAGGTCCATGAAGACCGGGGCCTCCAGGAACTCCACCGTGTTGCGCAGGTGATAGGGGATGTCGTGAATGGACATGCCCGGTCCTCCCCATGGCCGGCCCGGCGCGGGCGTTTACCGATGATAGGCCGGCCGGGGGGGTGGTGTCAAAGATCGTTCAAGCCCAAGGTCTTGGAAGCCGATCAGTAAGGTGGGCATGACGAGGGGGCCTGGCCCGGCCGGGGCCATGGGCGGCAATAATTTCCGGGCCGTCAGCCTTCCGGCCCCTCGGAGGCGCGAGGCCTCCTGCCGAAAAGCCCGTGATTGGGCATGGTTGACGCGGCGGACCTCGCGGCATGCATGTTGCAAGCCATGCGGTCGTACCCCCAGGCCGCCAACCCAAGGAGCGCGAGCAGCATAGTCATGGCCACCGACGCCACCAGCTCCACCAGCCTTTCCACGGCCACGCAGAGCAATCTGCTCAGCGGTTCCATCAGCTTCACCGGCCTGGGCTCGGGCACCGATTTCAGCGCCATCGTCGACCAGTTGGTGAAGATCGAGTCCATCAACAAGACTCGCATGGAGACCTGGAAGACCACCTGGCAGTCCAAGATAACCTCCATGCAGGCGCTGAACCAGCGCATGAACGCCCTGGAGGAGGCCGCCGGGGCCATGGACACGTCGAGCGAGTTCATGGTGCGCGCCGCCTCCACCAGCGCCAGCGGCACGGTGACGGCCACGGCCAGCAACAGCGCCGTCACCGGGGCCTATCAGGTGACGGTGGGCACCGACGTCAAGCATATCCTGCGCACGGCCGGCGTGGCCGACAGCGGCACCACGGTGGTCACCGGCGCCGGCACCCTTCAGCTCACCAGCAACGGCGTCACCTACAACGTGGCCCTGGCCGGCACCGAGACCTTGAGCCAGCTCTCCTCGGCCATCAACGCCGTGACCGGCGCCAACATCGTGGCCACCGTGGAGGACGACGGCACCAACTCACGGGCCTATCATCTCGTATTGACCAGCGGCACCGGCGGCGACGCCGGCCGCGTCACCGTGGACCAGAACCCCACCGATTTCTCCTTTTCCAGCAAGGACGTGGTGGTGGATTCCTCCACCCTGGGAGTGAGCGCCAGCCTGGCCGGCCAGTTCACCGGCGATCACGCCGACGGCAACGTGGCCGCCTACGCCATCACCGTGCAGAACGTCACGGGTGGCGGCGTGGTGGGCACCGACAGCTTCGAGCTGAGCTGGACGCGCAGTTGGGACGGCGGCGCGCCCTCGGCGGCCACGGTGATCAGCGTGCCGGCCACTTATAAGGCCGGGGACAGCATCGAGCTGGAGAATGGCGTCTACATCCAGTTGGGCTCTGGCGCGGTGGCCAATGGCGAGACCCTGAACCTCAATGCCTACGCCAACGACATAGACGCCGCCGAGATGGGCACCTGGACCGGCACCAGCGCGGTGACCACCCAGGGCAACTACCTGGGCACGATCAACAAGACCTACAGCTTCACGGTGATGGGCAACGGCACCATCGCCTCGGGGGGCTCGGGCGACACCGTGACCCTGCGCTGGACCGACTCCACCGGCCGCACCGGCACGGTGAGCGTGGCTGACAGCGACCTGAGCTACGAGGTGGAGCAGGGCGTGAAGGTGAAGCTCTCGGCCGGCACCCTGGTCAGCGGCGACACCTTCCAGGTGAACGTCTTCGCCCCGGACCAGCAGCAGGGCCAGGACAAGGGCCTGGCCCAGGCCACCAAGCTGGTGCATTCGGGCTTCGTGGACGCCGACACCACCGGCGTCACCACCGCCGACGCCACCTTCAGCTACACATACGCCGGCAAGACGGTGGCCGTGGCCGTGGCCTCGGGCACCACGCTCTCCCAACTGGCCGTGTTGATAAACGTGGACTCGGACAACCCGGGCGTCACCGCCAGCGTGCTCAACGACGGCCTGGGCCTGCCCACCAGCTACAAGCTGGTGCTCACCGGCAAGAGCTCCGGGGCGCAGTATCAGATATCCGAGGTGCACCACGACTTCAGCGGTGCGTCCTTCGGCTCGGGCGGGGACGTGGGCGGCGGCTTCGACGTCACCCAGTTGGCCACCAACAGCATGGTCAGGGTGGACGGCTATCCCGCCGGTGGCGATGTATACCTCCAGCGCTCCAGCAACCAGGTGACCGGCGTGGTCAGTGGAGTCACCCTTAACCTGCACGACGCCGGCAACGCGGTCATCACCGTCTCCACCGACATCAGCGCGGTGCAGGGCAAGATCGAGGCCCTGGTCAACGCGGTGAACTACGTCCAGTCCTACATCCGCGAGGCCACCAAGTATGACTCCAGCACAGGCGAGTACGGGGTGCTGATAGGCAACTACGCCTACTACATCATCAAGTCGCGGGTGGACACGGCCTTGAACACCAGCATCTCCGGACTGGTGGACGGCACTGACACCTAT
>JAKAGJ010000370.1 GCA_021815655.1 Deltaproteobacteria bacterium
GCACGCGCTCTTGCAGACGGGTCTTGTAGTCTTTTTTGGGGGCGCGCAGGATGGCCTGTTCGGCCACGGGGGCCAGGAGGTCTGTTATCACCTGGCGGGCGGCGGTGAGCCCGCCGTCCAGGTACACGGCGGCCACCACGGCCTCCAGGGCGTCGGCCAGGATGCTGGGTTTTTGGTGGCCGTTCTGGCTCTCCTCGCCCCGGCCCAGGAGCAGGTACTGGCCCAGGCCCAGGGCGCCGGCGGTGGCGGCCAGGCGGCTCTCGTTGACCACCCCGGAGCGGGCCTTGCTCAGCTGCCCCTCGCTGGCCTGGGGGAAGCGCTGGTAGAGCATCTCGGTGATGACCAGCTCCAGCACCGCGTCGCCCAAAAACTCCAGGCGTTCGTTGGACTCGCCGCCCTCCTCGGGGTGCTCGTGCACGTAGGAGGAATGGCGCAGGGCCGCCTCCAGGATTTGGGGGTCGACGAAGCGGTGGGCCAGCTTGTCCGCCAACTGGGCCAGGGCCGCGGCGCGTTCGGGGTCCATGGTGTGCACTCCTTGCCTAACCCAGTATCGGCATGCGGCCGGCGCCTGTCAACGAGCCCCACCCCTTGACGCCGTGGCCGGCCTGCCGTATGAAGTTCCATGATGTACAGCATCTTGCATACCGAGTGGTCCAACGGCTGGGGCGGCCAGGAGATACGCATCCTGGAGGAGTGCCGGGGCATGGCGGCGCGCGGCCACCGCGTGGAGCTGGCCGGCTGCCCCGAGGGCAAGCTGCGCCCACGGGCCGAGGCGGCGGGGCTGACCTTCCATCCCCTGGCCATGGCCGGCCCCTGGGATATCAAGGCCCTCTGGAGGCTGAAAGCGCTCATTCGGCGGCGGGGCATCCAGGTGGTGCACACCCATTCCTCGGTGGACGCCTGGCTGGGGGGCATGGCCGCCCGCCTGGCCGGGGTGGCCTGCGTGCGCTGCCGGCATTTGAGCGTGCCGGTGAGCAAAAACCCCCTGAACATCGTCTACCGCCTGCCCCAAGCGGTCATCACCACCGGCCAGGGCATCCGCCGGCACCTCATCGAGGACTACGGCCTGCCCGCCGAGCGGGTGACTTCCATCCCCACGGGGGTGGACACCCAGCGCTTCGCCCCGGCCCCGCCCGACCCGGCGCTCCAGGCCGAGTTGGGTCTGGAAGCCGGGCAACCGGTGGTGGCGGTGGTGGCGGTGCTGCGTTCCTGGAAGCGCCACGATCTTTTTTGCCAGATGGCCGGCCAGGTGCTGCCCAAACGGCCGGACACGCGCTTTCTCATCGTGGGCGACGGCCCGGGGCGGGCGCGGGTGGAGGGCTACCTGGAGGATATGCGCCTGCGGCCCCAGGTCATAATGACCGGCCACCGCGAGGACATAGAGCGTATACTACCTTTGTGCGCGGTCTGCGTGCTGACCAGCGACAAGGCCGAGGGTGTCTCCCAGGCGGTGTTGCAGGAATTGGCCATGGAACGGGCGGTGGTGGCATCCCAAGCCGGCGACCTGCCCGAGGTGGTGCGCCATGGGCAGACCGGGCTGTTGGTGGCGCCGGGTGAACTGGAGCCCCTGACGGCGGCGGTGCTGCGGCTCTTGGACGACCCGGAACTGCGTCAAGGCCTGGGCCGGGCCGGCCGGCGCCTGGTGCTGGACACCTACTCGCGGGAGCATATGCTTAAAGCCACCGAAGAGGTATACGCCCGGGTGCTGGCGGCGCGGCCGGGGGGTGGAGCTTGATGGAGTGGCTGGCGGCGGGCCTGGGCACGGGGCTTGTGGCCGCCGGCCTCAGCGCCCGTTACAACTGGTGGCGCCGCTCGTTGCCCGGCCTGCCGGTGCTGATGTACCACCACATCACCGACCAGCTCAACGGCACCAACCTGGCCAAACTCAGGGTCAGCCCCCGCCGCTTCGCCCGCCAGCTGGACTTTTTGCTGGACCATGGCTACGTGGCCCTGCCCTTGAGCCGCGCCCTGGCCCAGATGCAGGCCGGCAACCGCACCAGGACCGTGGCCATAACCTTTGACGACGGCTACCAGGACTTCTACCAGGAGGCCTGGCCCCTGCTCCAGGAGCGGGGCATGACCGCCACGGTGTTTTTGGTCACCGGCGCCCTGGATGACTTAAACCGCTGGGACTGGGACAAGGGCGAGCCGCCCGAGGGCATCTTGAGCCGGGAGCAGGTGCGCGAGCTGGACCTGCTGGGCGTGGAGTTCGGGGGGCACACCCACCGCCACAAGAACCTGAGCCAACTGGACGAGCGCGGGCTGCTCCTGGAGGTGACCGGCTGCCAGAAGGCCATCTCCGACATCCTGGGGCGTCCGGCCCGGGTCTTCAGCTATCCCTACGGCCTGGTCAACCAGAAGGCCCTGGAGGCGGTGCACCGCGCCGGCTTTTCCTACGCCTGCACCACCTGGCCGGGCAAGTTCCAGGCCGAGACCAACCCCCTGATGGTGCCGCGCATCATCGTCAAGCGCTCCGACGACCTCCTGGACTTCCGCCTCAAGCTGGGCCGGGCCCGGAGCCGGTTCTAGACCATGCCCACCCTCTCCGTGGCCCTTATCTGCTGCGACGAGGAGGCCAACCTGCCGGCCTGGCTGGCCGGCGTGGCGGGCGTGGCCGACCAGATCGTGGCCGTGGACTCGGGCTCCCGCGACCGCACGCGGGAGCTGTTGCGCCAGGCCGGGGCCACGGTGCTGGAGCGCCCCTGGAGCGGCTACAGCGACCAGCGCAACGCCGCCGCCGATTTGTGCACCGGCGACTGGATACTCTTTCTGGACGCCGACGAACGCCCCGACGCCCGCCTGACCCAGGCCCTTTGGCGCCTCAAGCAGGGGCCGGAGCCGGGGGAGCAGGGTTTCGAGCTGGGCTTCAAGGTCTTTTTCTTTGGCAAGCACCTGGCCCACGGCGGCTACGGCAATGAGCGCCACCTGCGCCTGTACCGCCGGGGGCGGGGGCGCTGGCAGGCCCGGGAGGTGCACGAGCGCCTGGTGGTGGAGGGGCCGGTGGGGCTTTTGCCCGGGCTGGTGGAGCATTATTCCTACCGATGCGTGGGCCAATACCTGCGCCGCCTGGAACGCTACAGCGCCCAGGCCGCCCGCCAGATGCACGCGGCGGGGCGCCGGGCCTCGGGTCTGACCGCCCTGGGGCATGCCCTGTGGGCCTTCCTCAACCGCTACCTGCTGCGACTGGGCTTTCTGGACGGCTTCGAGGGCTACCTGGCCGCCCGCCTGGAGGCCCTGTACACCCTGACCAAATACGCCCGCCTGCGCGAACTGCGCCGGGGCATCGAGGACCAGCCATGACCTGGAAGAGCACCCTGGCGGCGGGGCTGGCCCTGCTGGTTCTGGCCGGGGGCCTGGCCGCCCCGGCCAAGGCCGACGATCTGGACCAGGCCTTCAAGGAGGCCAAGAAGGCCGCCGAGGCCCGGGACGCCGCCGCCAGCCTCAAGGCCCTGCGCCAGGCCACGGCCCTGATCTGGGAGCGGCTGCCCTTCTCGGTGCTGGAGGTGCATCTCCTGGCCGCGCCGCCGGCGGGCTATGGCCAGTTCCTGCCCCGGGTGGACAACCAGTACCGGCAAAGCGAGCCCATGATACTGTACATGGAGCCCGTGGGCTTCAAGGTGCGCTTCGACCCCAAGGACGGCACCTACACCTACAACCTCACGGCGGACTTCAACCTGGTCGACGCCTGGGGCCGGGTGGTCAGCGGACGGCGGGATTTCGGGCGCTTCGGCGGCCAGGCCCAGCAGTTTCCCGACCGCCTGCCCCTGTCCTTCACCTACAGCCTCTCGGGCCTGCCCCCCGGCGACTACCGCTTTGAAACCACCCTGCGCGACGTGCTGGGCGGCAAGTCGCACACCGTGGTCACGCCGTATAAGATAGTCGGGCCG
>JAKAGJ010000371.1 GCA_021815655.1 Deltaproteobacteria bacterium
CGCGGCCGGGCAACAGCGGCACCGAGCGCAGGTCGCCGCCGGCGATGACCACGCTGTAGGGATGGATGGGGTAGGTGGGGCTGGGCACCAGCACCACGTCGCCGGGGCTGATGGTGGCCAGCACCAGGTGAGAGAGCCCCTCCTTGGCGCCGATGGTGGCCACGGCCTCGGTCTCGGGGTCCAGGTCCACGTTATAACGGCGTTTGTACCAATTGGTGATGGCGTGGCGCAGCTTGGTGATGCCCTTGCTAGCCGAGTAGCGGTGGTTGCTGGCCTTGGAGGCGGCCTCGGTGAGCTTTTCCACGATATGGGGGGGCGTGCCCAGGTCGGGATTGCCCATTCCCAGGTCGATGATGTCCTCCCCCCGCCGCCGGGCCTCCATCTTGATCTGGTTGACCACGGCGAAAACATAGGGAGGCAGCCGCTTCATACGCCGGAATTCTTGCATGGCCCTTTACCCGTTCAAATTACCTAGGATTTTGCTGGGGCAACGCCCCTCTCTGCCGTAAATGATGGAACTTATCCCAGGGTTGGCGGGGTGTCAAGCGGCCAAGGCGATAGCGGGGGCCGGCGTTCGGGCGGAGAGCTTGGGACGGCGGCTGGACAGTGCTGGGGGAGGCTGGCGGCGAGCAAGCCACACCCGCCCCGGCTGGGGGGCGGGTGGACCGGCGGCTAGACTGTCAGGTTCCGGCTGGCCCTAGTTGCGCTGGGTGATGGAGGCGAAGTTCCGGGAGCCGGACTGCACGATGTTGGCCCGCATGAAGGAGCCGATCTGGGAAATCTCGGCGATGTTGGCGCTTCCGCTCTGGGTTATGGCGGCCAGCAGGTGATCGCCCTGCTGGGAGATGCGCGCCTGGTGATCGGCCCCGATCTGGTTGATGGTGGCCTGCAAGAAGGTGCCCTGCTGGATGATGGAACCATACAGATTGGTGCCATTCTGGGTGATCTCGGCCACGATGGTGGGGTCGCTGTTCACGGCGCTCAACTCCGAGGGCCCCAGCGGCGTGTCAAGGTTTTGGGCCAAGGCGGGAGAACCCGCCAAGAATACGGCCAGTGTCAAGATGTTGAGTAAGCGGTTCATGTTCATCCTCCCTGGTTCCGCGCGCTAAGGGCTGGATCGCTGCCGGCGCGCCTTTTATCTTCATCCTAATGCAATAGTTGTATCACACGCGAAAAATGCCATAGGTGTCAACTAATTTATTTTTATCATTATTTAGATTAAAAATTATTGTCTGCCCGGTGGGGGCGCGGCCGGAAAGCCGTCTTGCCCCCCCAGCCCCGGCCGGGACTCAATTGTTGCGGTAAAAACCACGAGGCGATATGGTGATAAATCGTGGGTCATTGACACCACCCAGGGCCTGACCGTCACCCAGGAGTCCACCCGTGAGCTTGCAAGTAGTCATCATCGGCGCCGTGGCCGCCGGCCCCAAGTCCGGTTGCCGCATCAAGCGCCTTATGCCCGAAGCCTCGGTAACCATGGTCGACCGCGACAGCTACATCTCCTACGGCGGTTGCGGCATCCCCTACTACGTCTCAGGCGACGTAGCCGACCTGAAGGGCCTTACCAGCACCAGCTTCCACATGGAGCGCAACGCCGGCTTCTTCCAGGCGGCCAAGGGCATCACCGCCCTGCCCGGCAGCGAGGCTTTGGCCATCGACCGCGCCGCCAGGCAGGTGCGGGTGCGCCATCTGGCCAGCGGCAAGGAGCGCCTGCTGCCCTATGACAAGCTGGTCATAGCCACGGGCTCGTCGCCCTTCATTCCGCCCATCCCCGGCGTGGACCTGCAAGGCGTGTACCCGGTGGCCAACCTGCACCACGCGAGCGCCATCAAGGACATGGTGGCCCAGGGGCAGGTGGCTAGCGCGGCCATAATCGGGGCCGGGGCCACCGGCCTGGAAATGGCCGAGGCCCTGGCCGACCTGTGGGGCGTGGAGGCGCACGTGCTGGAGATGGCCCCCCAGGTGCTGCCCGGCCTGCTGGACCCCGAGATGGCCCACATGCTGCAAACCCATCTCCTGGCCCAGGACGGCGTGCACCTGCACCTGGGGGCCAGGGTGGAGCGCATCCTGGGCGACGGGGAGGGACGCGCCGTGGGCGTGGTGGTGGATGGCCAGACCCTCGATGTGGACCTGGTGATCCTGGCCACCGGCGTGCGCCCCAACAGCGAGCTGGCCCGGGCGGCTGGCCTGGCCCTCGCTCCTAACGGCGGCATCCAGGTGGATCAATTCCTGCGCACCAGCGACCCCGACATCTATGCTGGCGGCGACTGTGTCAGTATCCGGAACCTGCTCAGCGGCCAGTCCCTTACCCTGGCCAGCGGCTCCCTGGCCAACCGCATGGGCCGGGTCATCGGCACTAACGTCTGCGGCGGCTCCGACACCTTCCCCGGGGCGGTGGGCAGCTTCTGCATCAAGCTCTTCGGGCTGTCGGTGGCGCGCACCGGCCTGGACGAGCAGCGGGCCGCCGCCGCCGGCCGGCAGGCCGTCTCGCCCCTGGTGGTGCAGGCCGACCGCGCCCACTTCCACCCCGACCAGAAGCTGATGTATGTCAAGCTCACGGTGGAGAAGGACACCCGCCGGGTGCTGGGGCTGGCGGCCCTGGGCGAGAACGGCGACGCCGTGGTGGGCCGCGTCAACGCCGTGGCCGGGCTCTTGCCCCTGGGCGTGACGGTGGAGGCCATCTCCAACCTGGAGCTGTGCTACAGCCCGCCCCTGGGCGCGGCCATGGACGTATTGAACGCCGCGGCCAACACCGCCGACAACCTCTTGGCCGGGCTTTTGCGCCCCATCTCGCCCGAGGAATTTTCCCGGCGGCTGGCGGCGCGCGGCCAGGGCGGTTGCGTCTTCCTGGACGTGCGCGGCCTGGACAACGCCCAGCCCTACCTGGAGGCGCTTAAGCCCGACTGGCTGCACATCCCCGGCGAAACCCTGAGCCAGCGTCTGGATGAGGTGCCCCGCGACAAGGAGGTGGTGCTGGTGTGCAACTCCGGCGTGCGCTCCTACGAGGCGCAAAGGGTGCTGGAGGCCGCCGGGTTGACCAACACGGTCAACGTCAGCGGCGGCGTGGCGGCGATCAAGAAGTGGGGCGAACCCATCATCCCGCCGGCGGAGGAAGAATAAGATATTGCTTCGTCGCCCTGCGGGTTTCTCGCGATGAACGAGCAAGACCCGACTGCGACCCCAACCCCCATGGGAGGCCTTTCATGCCTTACGACAGCCTTCTTATCGACGTCGGCGAGGACTTCGTGGCCACGGTGACCTTGAACCGCCCCGAGCAGCTCAACACCTTCAACTCGGCCATGGCCCGGGACCTGCAAGCGGCCCTCTTGGAGCTGGACGCCGACGCCAAGGCGCGGGTGGTGGTGCTCAAGGGCGCGGGCAAGGCCTTCTGCGCCGGCATAGACGTCAACGAGATGCAGGGCAAGTCGCCCAATGAGCTCAAGGCCTGGGTGGAGAACATGGAGCGCCCCCTGGTGGCCATGAGCCAGATGAACAAGCCGGTGATCGCCTCGGTGCACGGCGTGGCCGCGGCCAATGGGGGAGGGCTGGTGGCGGCCGCCGATTTGGCCATCGTCAGCGAAAAGGCCCGCATCGGCTACACGGCGGTGAACGTGGGGCTGTTCTGTCTGGGACCGGCCGTGCCCCTGAGCCGGGTGGTGACGCGCAAGCAGGCCCTGGAGCTTCTGCTCTATGGCGAGCTTATCACCGCGCAAAAGGCCCTGGAGATGGGCCTGGTCAACCAGGTGGTGGCCCCCGATGACCTGGACAAGGAAACCCGGCGCTGGGCCGCGCGCCTGGCCAAGAAGAGCCCCCTGGCGGTGCAGATCGGCAAGAAGGCCTTCTACGCCATGGCCGACCTGGAGTACCACAAGGCCTTTGACCTG
>JAKAGJ010000372.1 GCA_021815655.1 Deltaproteobacteria bacterium
GACGGGCTGAATGGCCCGGTGAACGAGGCCCAGATGGCCAAGGTCCTGGCCTCCCGCCGGTCCCTCAATGACCAAATACAGGAGCTGCTGAACCGCGCCAACCGGGCCGGCGGGCCGGACAATATCTCGGTGATCCTGGTGCGTAAGGGCGGCGAGGCGGGGCTCGCTTCTAGCCGGTCCCCACAGGGCGACGATCTGACCGCTCCCCTGCCCAGCCGCTTTGGTGGCCAGTCCGGGGGGAGCGTGAACAAGACCCTCAAGTGGGTGCTGCTGCTGTTTCTGGCCTTGTTGGCAGGGGCGGCGGTCGGGGTCTGGTGGTTTCTCTACAAATCCTGAAGACGTTGGCCCCGGTCTACCAGCCCAGGAAGTTGCGCGTGTTGGCCAGGGGTTTGCGCAGCAACCAATAGGCCAGGGGCACTTGGCGCCCGTATAGCACCGCCATGCCCTTAAGGCCGATGCGCATCTCGGGCTGCTCCTTCTCCCACTGGGCCTCGGCCAGCACGCTGGCCACGCCCTCGGGATTGGTGACCACATTCTGGGCCACGTAGGTCAGGCGCGCCTTCTGCTCCTTCTCCGGGAAGGCGTTAAGCACCACCTTGAGCAGATGATTGCGGTCGAAGTCCACATTGTCGGTCTCCGGTAGCCAGATGCGCACCTTGTTGCTCTGGGGGTTGACGATCATCAGCACCATCTCGCCCAGGGCCACCGGCCGGCCGCGCCAGCGGTGGGGGTCGTCCAGCACCACGCGACCCTTGGTCGCGGCGCTCACCTCCAGCTTGCCGGCGGTGTATTCGGCCATCTGCAGGCGTGCCTCCTCCTGCTCCATCCGGTGCTCCAGCATCCCGACCTCGGCCCGCGACTTGGGGTCCACAAAGGCCTGAAGCTTGGCTCGGTTCAACCCCGAGCGAATGATCTCCACCTGCTGCCGGGCCACCTTGAGTTCCTCCTGGGCGGTGCGCTTGTCGTAGGTGAAAAGCACGTCCCCCGGATTGACCTCCTGCCCCGGCTGCACCAGGACCTCCGAAACCACGCCATTGAGAGGGGCGGTGACCACCCAGGGGTCCTTGGGAACCACCTCGCAGGGCGCCACCACACGCAATGGCAAATGCCATAGCAGGGAGAAAAGCAGCAGACCCACGGCCACCAGGCCCGTCTTGTTGGGCTTGAGCAGCCGGCGCCAAAGCAGGCCCCACTTGGGAGGGCGGTGCAAGGCCCGCCAGGCGGCAGCATAGGATACAGCCAAGGAGGCCGTGAGTTTCAGCTCACCCAGGGCCCAACTTCGGCCACTCCATCTTTCCAGCCACAATCCCGCCAGCAGGCGGCCGTCCTCCAGAATGGGCAGCCACATCACTGCGGTGCCGCCGTTTTGCGCGGCCAGTTCCCGCCACTTTTCGGCCGTCTCGGGCGTAAAGCCTGCCTCAGCCAGGACCTGGTGCTCTCCCCGGCCCAGCATAGCCTGGATCAGTTGCGACCAGACGTGTACCTGCTCCGAGTTCTTTTCCACCTGGCTGTGCCCGGACACGCCCAGGCAGCGGGGCTTGCGGCCGCCGAAGTCCCACAGCACCGCCCGATCATAATGCACCAGACGGATGGTGCGATTGAGCAGGCGGAAGGCCAGTTCCTGGCGCGTGTGGCTCAGGAAGCACTCCAGGGTGAGCTGGTGCATAAGACCCAGCACCCGCAGGGCCTCCTGGCTGGGCGACAGGGACTCGGAAGTCCCGGGCCGTTGATCCGCGGACGAGGGTTGGATGGGCGGGGGCAGGTTCAAATCAGTTCTTGCCCCCGCTTATCAGCAGGCGGCCAGTCATGCCGCTGCGCAGGGTGCCGTCGCTGTTGGCCACCTCGGCGTAAACCTCGAAGGTGCCGCTGGCCGGGTCCATCACCGCGCTGATGTGGGAGACCTTGGCGGTGACCTCCTTGCCGGTTTCCTTAATCAGGATGGGCATGGGCTGGCCTATCTTGAGACTGCCGAACAAATCGGAGGGCAGAATGATGCGCGCCCGCAGCACGGTGTCGTCCACGATCTTGATCAAGGGTCGCCCCTCGTCCACCAGTTCGTGCTCGTTGACAAACAGTTTTTCCACGCGGCCGCCGTAGGGCGCCGCGATGCGGCAGACGTTGACGTTGCGCAGGGAAAACTTACGGTTCACCTCGGCCACCGCCAGCTCGGCCTTGGCCTTTTCCAGTTCAAGGATGGAGGCTGACTTTTCCTTGAACAGCTGCGAGGTGACGGCATAGGCCTTGCGGGCCGCCTCCAGGAACACGTCCGTCTTTTCCAGGTTGAGACGGTGGAAGGAGGCGGCGTCCAATTCCACCAGGACTTGGCCCTGGGCAAAGGATTGACCGAATTCGCGGTATATGCGCTGGACCTGGGCCCGCACCTCGGCGGAGAGCACCGCCTCACGCCGGGAGGTTAGCACCACCGACAGCTGGTCGCGCGACACCGGCGCCAAACTCGCGGGGACCGAAGGCTCTCCTGCCTGGGCTTGGCCGCCGATCAGCAGCCAAAGCCCAGCCAGGAGGAAAAGCAAACGAGACTTGGACATCGGAGATGATGCTTTCCGGCCTACTTGGCCATCCAGTCGCGCCCCACGCTGTTGTTAACCCGCGCGCGGGCCGTGACCAGGCGGCCATAGGCGTTGAGGAACTCGCTGTTGGCGATCAGGTACTTCTGTTCCGCATCCAAGAGGTCGCCCTCATGGGACTTGCCTTGCTTGACTTGGCCTTCCACCGTGGTCAGGAGCCGGGCGCGGCTGTCGTTCAGGTCCCGTAGCAACTCGATGTCGTCCAGGCTCTCGGCCTGTTCGATGCTGGCCAGCCGCAGTTGGGCGAAGACCGCCGTGAGCATAGCCTCCTTGCGCTTGTCCACCGCCAATACCCTGGCCCGGGCCACGTTGCTCTCGGCCAGGTTGCGGGGCACGCCCAACAGGTCCCAGGATAGCTTCAGACCCACGGTGAGCCACTCGCTCTCGGAGAGGTAGGAGTTGTTGTCATGGTCGAAGCGGGCGAAGACCGTGGGCGAGGGCAGCAGCCGGGACATGGCGTTGGTCACGTCGCGCAGGCTGATGTCCTTGTCAAATTCCAAGGCCACCAGCTCAGGGCGCAGGCGCTGGGCGTCCCGCCACAGGGTGTCGATCTTGGGAGTGTTCTTATCAATGTGGTTATCCACCGCCAAAGAGCTCAGCTCGATGTCCTCCACACGGCTGATGCCCAAGAGCCGAGCCAATTCGGCCCGATGGGTTTCGGCCCTCCGCTCGTGCTGCTTGAAGCGCATGATCAGGTTGATGAAGTGGGCCTCGGCTTCCAGGCCGGCCACCTCGGCCACGGTGCGGTCCTGCACCTGGCGCCGAACGAGCTTGGTGCGGTTCTGGAGCTTCTCGATGATGTCGTGGGCCGACTTGGCCGAGGCCTCAGCCACCGCCGCCTGCATGTACACCCGGGTGACGTCCAGGGCCAAATCCTGTTTGACCCGGCGCAGATGCTCGGCGCTGGTATTCACGCGGGAGTCAGCCTGGCGCAAGCGATTGAGGTTCACGGCCAGGTTCAGCAAGTCCCAGGACATGATGGCGCTCTGACGCTGCACGGTGCGGTCGCTGGAGATGGAGGGCTCCAGGGATTGCTTTCCGGAACTGAGCGAGCGCGAGGAGGTTGCGACGTCGCGGTCCTTCCAGCTGTTCTCCGACTCCAGGATCAGCGACGGCAACAGGTTCCACTTGGCCTGGGTCCTCATCTCCTCTTGCACGATCCGCTACTGGCGGGCCACGGCGCCGTCCAGGTTGTTTTCCTGGGCATAGGCGATGGCCGCCTGCAGGGTCAGCGGCCTGGGCAGGGGAGGCTTGCCGGCCACCATCGTCGTCCCCTGGGCTATAGGCTGCGG
>JAKAGJ010000373.1 GCA_021815655.1 Deltaproteobacteria bacterium
GGCCCAGACCATGCTCAAAAAGCTCGACAACTTCTCGCTGTTGTCCATCCCCTTTTTCGTACTCATGGGCTCGGTGATGGTCAAGGGCAAGTCCGCCGGCCGCTTGGTCAACTTCGCCTGGAAGTTCGTCTCCTGGATACCAGGCGGGCTGGGCATCACCGCGATCATATCCTCCGGCGTCTTCGGGGCCATCAGCGGCTCAAGCATTTCCACGGTGGTGACCATCGGCGGCGTGATGCTGCCTCACATGGAAAAATACAAATACCCCAAGGACTTCTCCGTGGGGCTCGTCACCAGTGCCGCCATCCTGGGCATTATCATACCTCCTAGCATCATCATGATCGTCTGTGCGCTCACCGCCGGCGAGTCGGTGGTGCGGCTATTCGCCGCCGGTTACCTTCCCGGCACACTGATTATGATCATGCTTTCCTTCTACTCCTGGTGGGAAGCCCGCCGCAAGGGGATGGGCCAAGATTCCCGCGAGCCCTTGAGCCTGTCCGCTTTGGCCAAGGCCGGCGTGGAGGCCGTATTCCCGGTGGCCATCATAACCGTGCTCTTCGTCGGCATCTACTCCGGCGCCTTCACCATAACCGAGGCCTCGGTGGTATCCTGCGTCATGGTCCTGATAGTGGAGATGGCCATCTATCGCGCCGTTACCCTAAAAGACCTCTGGGAGCTGCTCTACTCTTCCGGCGTGATCAGTGGCGCGTTGTGCGTCACCGTCTCCGGAGCGGGGGTTATCTCCGAGTACATCATCATGCGCGAGATTCCCCAGAAGATCCTGGAAGTCTCCATGGCCTACATACCCAACGCCTGGATATTCCTAACTTTCACGTGCATCGTACTGCTGATCATCGGCACCTTTATCGACCAGATCGGCGCCATCATGATCCTGGTGCCCATCATGATGCCCATCGCCAACCACCTGGGCATCGACCCCATCCACTACTGCCTGATTTTCACCGTGGGCCTGGGTATCGGCTACATCACTCCGCCCCTAGGGCTGTTGCTCTACACCGCCCAGGCCATCACCCGCCTGGACTTCATGCAGGTATCCAGGGCCATTGTGCCCTCGCTCATCATCTACGTTGTCGCCCTGTTCATCCTGGCCTACGTGCCCTGGTTCTCCACCGTGGTGCCAAACCTGCTGCTAGGACCTAAATAAGCCCCGTCGACAGCCCCCTCGCCGCCGCCTTTACCGCCTGGCGGCGGCGAGGAGGTCCTCACCCCGGCCGGGCGGAACGCGCCCTCCCGCCCGGCCGGGGGTCCTCCCTAGTCCGAAGCCAGGCTGAAGCGCCAGGCGCAGCACCAATCCCCGGCGTGTTCCTCGGGCGGGCAGCCCAGGCATTGAATCTCAATGCGCGGGTCCAGGGCGCGCGCGAAAAAGACGTGCTCCACCAGGCCGGCGGACATGCAGGGGTAGTCGGGCAGGCCCCGGCGGCGGCGCGCCGTCTGGATGCGGCACTCTTGCACGCGCAACAGCAAGGCCCCTGCGGTGTCCCATTCATAGGCAT
The DNA here is from genome assembly GCA_021815655.1 of Deltaproteobacteria bacterium. Classification (GTDB taxonomy): domain Bacteria; phylum Desulfobacterota; class Desulfarculia; order Desulfarculales; family Desulfarculaceae; genus JACRDC01. The sequence continues at coordinate 1,515 of JAKAGJ010000373.1, forward strand.
AGGTATTTATCAGGGCCGCCGAGCGCAGGGGCAGGGCCGCGCGCAACCCCTGTAGGCCGCAAGCCGGGGGCAGGCCCAGGAACAGACGGATATGCTCGGCCTCGTAGGGCGCGTAGCGGGCCCACACCGAGTCATTGGCCCGCTTGGCCAGGTCCATGTCGTAGAGCGCCTCCAGCTCCTGAAACCAGATGCCGTCGCCCACGTACCAGTTGACGGCCAGGACCCGCACCGCCGCCTCGAGTTCCCCCCGCTCCATGTCCTTGACCCGCTGGGGCACCCCGCGCTCATCCACGGCAAAGCCCATAATCTTGCCCAGGCGCCCCATGACGTTGGCCAGGGTCTTGGCAAATACCCGCCTCTCGGCCCGGGGAAAGCGGTCATGCTCCATCTGGGCCTGGGCGGCCTGGAACCACAGGCCGTAATGCATCCACCAGCGGTGCAGCATCTCCAGAAAGAACTCCACCAGCTCCTCGCGCTTGAGGTCCTCTATATCTTCGATGGCCCGCCGCTCCATTACTGAGCCTCCGTATGCTGATAAGGATACGTCATCTTGCCGCCAGGCTGTTTCGCGGGTAAACCTGGTGGCGGAGATATTGTAGCATCCCCGGCGCCGGCTCCCCAAGCCTCCGCCGCCCCTCGGCAGATTCAATTTGCAGCCCGCGGGCAAAACCCGCAGGATAGGGTCAGCGGCCCAACGGCGGGCGGGCTGGCGGCAGGGCCAGGCCCCAGGCGCCGGCCAGGTGGGCCCAGCGGAAAGGTCGCGGCCATGAGCTATCTGGAATCTTTGTCGCCTCTGTGGACCTCGGTGCTGGATGCCTCGCAAAACGGCATCGTCATCATCGACCGCCAGGGCATGATATGGGTCTTCAACCGCGCGGCCCAGCGCATGCTGGGCGGCATGGGGGGCTCGCCGGTGGGGCGCCTGTTCCAGGAGCTGCGGCCCGACACCTGGCCGGAGATGCGGCACATCCTGCAAACCGGCCAGCCCCAGATCGGCCGGCGCATCGCCATGCCCCAGGCCACCATCATCGCCAACCGCAACCCCATCATGGCCGACGGCCAGGTGGTGGGAGTGATAAGCGTCTTCCAGGACATCAGCGAGTACGAGGCCATCATCAGCGAGCTGCAAGGCTTTCGCCGCCTAACCCGCCAATTGGAGGTGATCTTCGAGGCCTCCCAGGACGGACTGTTCATCGCCGACGGCAACGCCATCTGCATCCGGGCCAACAGTGCCTACGAGCGCATAACCGGCCTCAACCGGCGCGACATCTTGGGCAAGAACCTGGCCCAGATGGTGGACGAGGGCTTCATCGACCAGTCGGTGACCCTGGAGGTGCTTAAAAAAGGCACCCAGGTAAGCCTGATGCAACAGATCAAGGGCGGCAAGCAGGTGATGGTCACGGGCACCCCGGTGCTGGATGACGAGGGCGCGGTGGCCCTGGTGGTGACCAACGTGCGCGACCTCACCGGCCTCAACGAGTTGCGCGGGCAGTTGGAGGAGAGCCGCCGCCTGAGCAGCCGCATCCAGGAGCGGCTCTTGGAGCACGAGCGCTTCGAACACGTGCTGGACGAGATGGTGGTCAAGAGCACCGCCCTGGTGCAGGTGGTGCGCAAGGCGGTGAAGGTGGCGGCGGCGGCCACCTCGGTGCTGATCCAGGGCGAGTCGGGCGTGGGCAAGAGCATGCTGGCGCGCATCATCCACCACATGAGCCCGCGCAAGGAAGGCCCCTTCGTCAAGATCAACTGCGGCACCATCCCCGAGGCCCTGATGGAGAGCGAGCTTTTCGGCTACGCCAAGGGGGCCTTCACCGGCGCCGCGCCCGAGGGCAAGGCCGGGCTGATCGAGATAGCCCACGGCGGCACCGTGTTCCTGGACGAGGTGGGCGATCTCACCCCGGCCATGCAGGTCAAGCTCTTGCAGGTGATCGAGGAAAAGACCTTCAACCGGGTGGGCGGCACCAAGCCCATCAGCGTGGACGCGCGCCTCATCGCCGCCACCAACCGCGACCTCAAGGAGATGGTGGCCGGCGGCAGCTTCCGCGAGGACCTCTACTACCGGCTCAACGTCATCCCCATCCACATACCCCCCTTGCGCCAGCGGCGGGAGGACATCCCGGCCCTGGCCCTGAACCTCTTGGAGAAGTTCAACCGCTCCCTGGGGCTGCGCAAGCGCCTGGAGCCCGAGGTGCTGGACGGCCTTATGCGCTACCACTATCCCGGCAACGTGCGCGAGCTTATCAACATCATGGAGCGCATGATGGTTATGAGCGAGGCCGACCAGATCGGCCTGGCCGACCTGCCCGGGGAACTCAGGCAACCGGGTTTCGGCCAAGCCCCGCCCTGGGAGGAGGGCTCCAGC
>JAKAGJ010000374.1 GCA_021815655.1 Deltaproteobacteria bacterium
CAAGGTGATGCAGCGCCTGGGCCGGGCCGGGCTGGTGCAATCCACCCGCGGCCCCAAGGGCGGCTTCCGCCTGGCCCGCCAGGGCTCGGCCATCACTCTGCTGGAGATCTATGAGGCCGTGGAGGGGCGCCTGCGGCAGCGCGACTGCCTGCTGGGCCGGCCCGCCTGTCAGGGCGGCTGCGCCCTGTCCGGGCTGGTGAATCTCCTGGGGCACGAGGTGCGGGACTACCTGGCGCGCACCAAACTGGGCGACCTGGCCATGGGCCTGCCCCAGGGGTTGGGTTTGGAAGGCGGCTAGACTGCCGCCGCCGTCCGGGCGCAAAATGGAAAAAAGACCATTAACCACTAGGTGTAATAGTAATAATTAGCAAGGGAGGACTCTAATGGAGATGTTCTGCTACCAGTGTGAACAAACCGCCAAAGGCGCCGGCTGCAACATTCTGGGTGTTTGCGGCAAGCAGCCGGAGGTGGCGGCCCTGCAAGACGTGCTCACCTATGCCATCATCGGCCTGGGGCAGGTGGCCCACGCCGCCCGCGCCAAGGGTATCAGGGACCCCGAGGTCAACCGCTTCACCGCGGAGGCCCTGTTCAGTACCCTGACCAACGTGGACTTCGACCCCGAGCGCTTCCCGCCCCTTATCAAGCGCGCGGCGGCCCTGCGCGAGGGGCTCAAGGCCAAGCTGGCCGGCATGAGCTTCCCCCAGGGTCCGGCCAACTTCCAGCCCGCCGGCGACCTGGCCGGGCTCATCGCCCAGGGCAGCCTCTTCGGCTTCAAGCCCGTGGCCGGCGCCGACCCCAACATCACCTCGCTCAAGCACATCGTGATCTTCGGCCTGCGCGGCGTGGCCGCCTACGCCGATCATGCCGCCATCCTGGGGCAGCAGGACGACGCCGTCTACGCCTTCATCCATAAGGCCCTGGCCGCCACCCAGGACACGAGCCTGGGGCTGGGCGACTGGGTGGGCCTGGCCCTGGCTACCGGCGAAACCAATATCCGGGCCATGGAGCTACTGGACGCCGGCAACACCGGCACCTACGGCCACCCCGTGCCCACCGCCGTGCCCCTGGGACACAAGAAGGGCAAGGCGCTTTTGGTTTCCGGCCATGACCTGCAGGACCTGGAGCTGATCCTCAAGCAGAGCGAGGGCAAGGGCATCTACGTGTATACCCACGGCGAGATGCTGCCCACTCACGGCTACCCCGGGCTCAAGAAGTACGCCCATTTCTTCGGCCACTACGGCACCGCCTGGCAGAACCAGGGCAAGGAGTTCCCCGAGTTCCCCGGCGCCATCGTCATGACCACCAACTGCATCCAGCGCCCCAAGGCCGATGTGGCCGAGAAGCTCTTTACCACCGGCTTGGTGGGCTGGCCCGGCGTGCCCCACATCGCGGGCTTCGGCAAGGACAAGGACTTCAGCCCGGCCATCAACAAGGCCTTAAGCCTGCCCGGCTTCGCCGAGGATACCGACGCCGGCTCGGTGCTGGTGGGCTTTGGCCGCAACGCCGTGCTGGGCGTGGCCGACAAGGTGATCGCGGCGGTCAAGGGCGGGGCCATCAGGCATTTCTTCCTGGTGGCCGGCTGCGACGGCGCCAAGCCCGGCCGCAACTATTACACCGAGTTCGTGGAGAAGGCCCCCAAGGACACGGTGATCCTCACCCTGGCCTGCGGCAAGTTCCGCTTCTTCGACAAGCAGCTGGGCGACATCGGCGGCATCCCGCGCCTCCTGGACATCGGCCAGTGCAACGACGCCTACTCCGCCGTGCAGATCGCCGTGGCCCTGGCTGGCGCCTTCAACTGCGGGGTAAACGACCTGCCCCTGTCCATGATTCTCTCCTGGTACGAGCAGAAGGCCGTGGCCATCCTGCTGAGCCTGTTGTTCCTGGGCATCAAGGACATCCGCCTGGGACCCAGCCTGCCGGCCTTTATCACCCCGGACGTGCTCAAGGTGCTGGTGGACAACTTCAACATCATGCCCATCACCACCCCGGACGCGGACCTCAAGGCCATCCTGGGCTAAACCCCCAGGCCCAACCCCAGCGCCTTACCGGAGGCGGGCGTCCCCAGAGCGCCCGCCTCCGGGCTTTCCGCGGTCCCCGCCCCGGCGTCTGGTTGCTATACTACACATGGCGCCAATGCCGCATGGCCACATGGGGAACCCAGGCATGCATCACATCCTGTCCGGCATAGAGTTTCAGATGAGCCTATTGCTTTTCGTGTCGCTGGGCGGCTACCTGCTGGCCTCGCGCATCGGGCAGCCGGCGGTGGTGGGCATCATCCTGATGGGCTTGTTGATCGGCCCCAGCGTGCTGGGGCTGGTGACCTACACCGAGTTCGTGAAAAGCATCGCCCACCTGGGGGCCGTGGTCCTATTGTTCGTGGTGGGCATGGAATTCGAGTTCAAGGATCTGGCCAACCCCAAGTACCTGCTGATCGGCGCCGCCGGGGTTCTGGCGCCCCTGGCCGGCGGCTACGTGGTTTCGTCTTGGTTCGGCCACCAAGGCCAGGCGTCCTGGTTTGTTGGCGTGGCCCTCACCGCCACCAGTATCGCCATCACCGCCGATGCCCTGCGCGAGATGGGGCGCCTGCAAACAGCGGCGGCCAAGGCCATTATCGGCGCGGCGGTGACCGACGACGTGCTGGCCTTGATGGCCCTGGGCATGGTGCGTCAGATGGCCCAGGGAGAGATGTCGTACGGGCACATGGCCTTTTTGCTCATGCAGGCCCTGGCCTTCGTGGGGTTGGGGGCCTGGCTGGGGCTGAAACTCCTGGCTCCCCTGGTGGCCCGTCTGAACCGCACCGCCATGGCGGACCGCTACCCGGAAGTGACCTTTATTTTTGCCATGATGTTGGCCTTTCTCTATGCACTGCTGGCGGAACTGTTGGGCCTGTCGGCCATTGTGGGGTCCTTCCTGGCCGGGGTGTCCCTGTCCCAGCTGCCGCCGGGTAATGGCAAGGACTTTCGCGAGGGCGCGGAATACCTGCGGGCGATCTTCGCCTCGGTCTTCTTTGTATCCCTGGGGGTGTTGACCGACTTGCAGACCCTGGCTTGGCCGGTGGTGTGGTATCTGCTGGCGCTGACCCTGGTAGGCACCCTGACCAAGGTGTTGGGCTGCGGGTTGCCGGCCCTTTCCCTGGGGCTGGGAGCCAGGGAGGCCCTGGCCGTGGGCGTGGGCATGGTGCCCCGGGGGGAGGTAGCCATGATCGTGGCCCTGATCGGCCTGGATAACGGGGTCATTGGCCAACCGATCTACGTGGCCATCGTGGCCATGGGCCTGCTGACCACCATCTTTCCGCCCCTGGTCCTGAAAAACTGGATATACCGCCCGCCAGCCTGAACTCTGGCCCAGCAAGGCCGCCATGGTCAACCGCCTTGGCCGGCGCGCCGCCATGGGCTCCCTTTTTTCAAGAAAGGGGGTCCCTTTTCGCCTATCTGGCTAAAAAGCTGAGCAAATAGCCGGCGTCGGGGGTGGTCAGCGCCAGGGCCAGGTCCGAGGCGGAGAGCCCCATGGCCAGGCCCAAAAGCTGGGGATAGAGCACGGCCCCGCTGATAAGCTCGCGGTCGGCCGCCGGGCGGGGCTCGGCGTAGGCCCGCTCGGCTTGCATCTGGGAGTAGGGGCAGGCGATGCACAGCACGTCGGCCTTGCCGTCGTGGCACTCGGCCAGGCGCTGGCGGATGATGGCCAGGGACAGCTCGGGGTTGTGCTCCATGAGCGGGGCGCCGCAACAGGAGAGCTTGCCCGCCCAGGCCACGCTGGCGGCGCCGGTGACCTCCACCAACTGGTCAATGAGGGTGGGGGCCCAGGGCTGGTCGAAGCCGGTGACCTTGCTGGGGCGCATGGCGTGGCAGCCATAGAGCACCGCCACGTTG
>JAKAGJ010000375.1 GCA_021815655.1 Deltaproteobacteria bacterium
CAACTATGTGCTCTACCGCTGGACGGTGGCCGCCGCCATCCTGGAGCGTCCGGAGGAGGCCCAGGAGACCTATGTTCGCATGTTCCCCCATCGCGACGGCGAGGAGGCGGCCAAGCGGGTGGTGTTAACCCTGGTGGCCCTGGGGCTGCCCGAGTTCGCCGGCCGGCTGACCGACGCGGCCGCGTCCAGCCACCCCGAGTGGGAGTGGATCGGCCAGGTGGGCCGGGCGGTGGGGCAGCAGCGGCTCCAGAAGCGCGGCGGCGAGCTGAAGCGCCAGGGTCTGGAGCTCCTGGAGGCCGGCCAGGCCGCCGAGGCCGAGGGGCTCCTGCGCCAGGGCGTGGAGTTCTCGCCCCTGGATGACCAGCTTCTGGTGGGGCTGGGCCGGGCCCTGGAGGCCCAGGGCCGCGGCCAGGAGGCCGAGGCCTGGCTGATGCGCGGGCTGAACGCCTTCCCCGGCCACCCCTGGGCCTGGCAGCGTCTGGCCGAGGCCTGTTTCGGCCGGGGCGACTACGCCGGGGCCGAGGCCTGCTATCTGCGCTACCTGCGGCTCACGCCCGAGGACAAGGAGGCGGGGCCCCGCCTGGCGGTCTGCCGGCGGCGCCTGGCCGGGGCCGGCCCCCGGGTGGCCGACCAGCCGCCGCGCCTGGTGGTCTTCCTGGTGGGCGGGCTCACCCCTGAGATGGCCCGCCAGCCCGCCCCCCACTTTCTCATGGGCCGGGCCTGGGGCGAGCTGTTGCCAGAGGCGTCCGGGCCCCTGCCCGACGCGCCCTCCTGGGCCGGCCTCTACACCGGCGCACCCGCCAGCGCCCATGGGCTGACCGCCGAGAGCAGCTTCCAGCGTCCACTGGGCCTGGGGGACCTGGCCGTGCCCAGCCTGTGGGAGCTATTGCCCCCGGGCATGAGCCTGGGCCTGACGGCCATGCCCCTGGGCCTGCCTGTCCCGGAGCTGCCCGGCTGGTCCCTGGCCGGGCTGCCGGCCGGCCTGCTCTCCTCCCAGGCGGTGCGACCGGACGGACTGGCCTGCCTGGCCCTGGCCAACGACTATCACAGCGACTTCGCCCTGACCGAGCTGGACCTGCAAACCGCCCCCGAGCGCCTGGAGCGCGACGTGCGCCTGGAGGCGCTGCTCTACCACGTGGAGCGCCGCAAGCTGGCCGCCGCCCTGCGCATGCCGGCCGTGGACGTGCTGGTGGTGGGGCTCAACGTGCTGGAATACATCCAGCGCGGCTTCGCCGTGGCCCACTACCGCACCTTCGCCGCCTACCAGCAGGTCTACGCCTGGATCGACAACCTGCTTGCCATGCTGGCCCCCCGGGAGTTCGCCGTGCTGAGCCAGCGCGGCTACGACACAAAAGGCTGCCAGCCGGTGCGCGGCGGGTTCTACTGCCTCTCCTGGCTGCGCGGCGAGAACGGCCAGGCCCACTACGGCGACATCGCCCCGGCCATCCTGGCCCACCTGGGCGGCGACGCCGGCCGCCTGGGACGGCCCCGCTGAGCGCCGGCCCGCCCGGGCCAAAAGAGCGGCGCCGGGGCCAAGGCCCCGGCGCCGCGCCGCTTTTCAGACCCCTGGCCGGGGCGGACTACATGCCCGCCGAGCGCCGGCCGGACGGGGACTTGAACCAGAGCACCAGGCCCAGGGACCAGACGATCAGCACCAGCACGAACAGGGGGAAGTGGATCACCCCCAGGTGAATGACGTCCATCACCACGATCAAGGCCAGGGTGAGAATGATCGGGAACCAGGTGAATATCTGTTTCATGCCATCACCGTCCCTCTGGTCTTGCGCACCTTGAGAACATGTATGACCACCACCGCGGCCAGGAATACCCAGCCCAGGATGTCGGTGATGATCGCCGGATGGAACAACAGCGGGGCGGCCGCGGCGGCCAGCAGGCGGGTGGGCCAGCCCGCCCGTTCCACCAGCCAGCCCTCGCTGAAGATGGTCAGGGCGTAGAGCCCGCCGAACCCGCTGGTGATGCTGACGATGATGCTCAGCCAGTCGCCCACGAAGAGCATGCCCGGGTTGTAGACAAAGACGAAGGGCAGGATGTACTTGCTGATGCCCAGGCGCATGGATATGTAGCCGGTGGTCATGGGGTTGGCCCCGGCGATGCCCGCGGCGGCGAAGGAGGCCAGGGCCACCGGCGGGGTGATGGCCGAGACCAGGCCGAAGTAGAAGGCGAAGAGGTTGGCGGCCATGGGGTTGACGCCCATGTCCACGATGGCCGGGATGACCAGGGCGGCCAGGGTGATGTAGACCGCCGTGGTGGTGAGCCCCATGCCCAGGATCATGGAGACGATGGCCGTGAGGGTGAGCACCAGCCAGAGCTGGTTGCCGCCCAGGGCCACCAGGATGGTGGTGAGCTTGAGCCCCAGGCCCGAGACGAAGACGCAGCCGATGACGATGCCGGCGCAGGCGCAGGCCACCGACACGCTCACCGCCTCGCGGGCGCCCTCCTCGAAGGCTGAGAGCAGCTCCACCGGCGACATGCGCGTCTCCTTGCGCAGGAAGCTCAGGAGGATGGTGCCGATGATGGCCCAGAAGGCGGCGAACATGGGGGTGTAGCCCATTATCATGAGCACGATGATCAGAAGCACCGCCAGGAAGAGGTGGCCGCCGCGCTTGAGTTCGGACTTCAGGTCGGGCAGGTCCTCCTTGGCCAGGGTGGCCATGCCCGTCTTGCGAGCCTCGAAGTGCACCATCACGTAGATGGTGAAGAAGTACATGAGCGCCGGGAAGAGCGAGGCCAGGGCCACGGTCAGGTAGGGCACGTTCAGGAACTCGGCGATGATGAAGGCCGCCGCGCCCATGACCGGGGGCATGATCTGGCCGCCCGAGGAGGCGCAGGCCTCCACCGCCCCGGCGAAGGCTGGCCGGTAGCCGATCTTTTTCATCAGCGGGATGGTGAAGGTGCCGGTGGTGACCACATTGGCCACCGCCGAGCCCGAGACCGTGGCCATCAGGCAGGAGCTGAGGACCGCGGCCTTGGCCGGGCCACCCACCCGTCCGCCGGTGAGCGCCACCGCCACGTTGATGAAGAAGCGCCCCGCCCCGGAGCGCACCAGGATGGCCCCGAAGAGAATAAACAGGAAGATATAGGTGGCCATGACCATGAGCGGGATGCCGAAGATGCCGTTCTCGGCCATGAACTGGTAGTCAAGGATGGTGAACCAACTGGAGGGCGGGCCGTGCAGGGGGCCCAGGAACCAGTCGGAAAAGGCCGTGTGCAGGAGGAAGAATCCGGCGATGATCACCATGGCCCAGCCCACGGACCGGCGGGTGGCCTCCAGGAGCAGGAACATCAGGATGGTGCCGAACCAGTAGTCCCAGTCGTTCAGGTCGCCCTGGCGCAGGATGAACTTCTCGATGTCCCAGATGGTGTAGACCTGGATGACTATGGTCAGCAGGATGAGGAACAGGTCGACGCCAAAGCGCCAGTCCTTGGGGTCGGTCCACTTGCGCCCGCCCAGGGGTTTGAGCAGGAAGCACAGCACCATGATGAAGGCCAGGTGGGTGGACCGGAAGGAGTGGGCCTCCACGGAGCCGGAATAGGCCACGAAGAGGTGGTAGATGCTGAGCGCCAGCGACAGCACGCAGACCGTCAGCTCCACGGGGTAGTGGAAGACGCTCTTGGGCTGGGTCAGCAGCCATTCCAGGATGCTCTGTTTCTTTTGCTCCTGGAATATAAGTTTGCTTTCCTCGGGCAAGGCCTGATCCTCCGCGCCAGGGGTAGACTCTCGGATGTTGGTTCCTGGGGATGGCAGAGGCCGGGCCCGGCGGGAGCGCCGGGCCCGGTCCGGCGTTCACGCCTACTTGACCCAGCCCTTTTCCTTGTAGTACTTCAGGGCGCCGGGATGCGTCGGGAT
>JAKAGJ010000376.1 GCA_021815655.1 Deltaproteobacteria bacterium
CTTACACGACTGTCCAATTTATGGGGTCCACCTCTGGCTTGGCCTGGGCCGTCTTTTCGGCCAGATATCGGTTCAGGCGCGGTTCCAGCTCGGCCAGGGCGGGCCATCCGCCGCGCCGGTCGGCCCGCTCGGGCTGCATGAAGGCTTCGGTGTCCAGGTAGTCGGCGTCCACCAGGCAGGAGAAGAGCATCCGGGTCCACATGGCCGGGTCCCAGCCCGAAGGCAGGGGACAGGCCGGGATGGGCGGCTGCCAGATATCGGGTGGCGGGGTCCCGGCCCGGGCGGCGGCCAGGAGGCCAGTCTGGGTCAGGCGTTCCTGGAGCGTGGCGTGGGACTTGGCGCGGGTCAAATCGGGCAGTCCGGCATGGTGCCCGGCGATGGCGAAGGCCAGGGCCAGCCCTGGACCGCGCAACCGCTTCATGGCCCAGATGGCGCCGGCGCTGGAGTGGTCCACCCGGCCGCGCCCCTCCCGGGCGGCGTCCGGACCAAGGGCCCGCGCTCGGGCCAGCATGTCTTGGAAGGCACGCGAATACTTGCCCAGGTCGTGCCAGAGGCCGGCCAGCCAGGCCATTTCCTGGCCGCCAAAGGGATGGGCGAAGCCAGCCGCCAGGTCGGCCACGGCCTCCAGGTGGTCCTCCAGCCAGTGGTCCCTGGTGGCGCCAGACTGGTCATTTGAAAAATGGGCCAATGGGGGCATGGGCGTCTTCCCCTCTGTTTACCATTCTCCTCTTGGGTAGGGCTGCCTGAAATTATAGAAGTCGATCGCATACGGCAGGCAAAAAATCGCTGCTGGAGGGCTTCCAAAAAAGCTTTGATGGGGCCGGGTTATTTCTGCTGGCGAATCTCCCGTGACTTGGACTGCGCCAAGGGCGGCTTCCACCCCGCGCACGTGCTTCCCGGTTATCGGGGGGCCTAACCAGGCTCACGGAACAACCTTTCAGGGCAAAAGGTAACAAGTCAACGCCCGTCTATCGAAGCCTTGCCCCAAGCGGCGGGATGCTCAAGGTGGCGCGCACGGTCAAGCTGGCCGCCCGCTCCTGAGCCGGTGCCCCGGGCTTGCGCGCGGCCGGGCCCTCGGTTAGTCTGGGGCCTTATGGCAGCAGCGGCCGCTGTGCGGCGGGAGGTGACATATGGACCAGGCCAGGCATGGGCATCTGATCGTCTATTTTTCTTTGGGCGGCGGCACTGCCAAGGTGGCCCGCTGGATCGAAGAAGTCTTGCGGGCTGAGGGCCAGGCGGTGACGGTGGCGGATCTAACCTTCGCCGGCAGCCCTGTTTACGCCCCCCTGCCAGGGACGGCCCAGGTCGACTGCCTGTGGGTGCTCTCGCCCATCTACGCCCAGCACCCGGCCCCGGCGGATGGCGACTACCTGCGCTCCCTGCCCGAGGGGCAAGGCCGCCTGGTGGCGCCGGTGGTGACCTATGGGGTGGTGTGCAGCGGCATGGGGCTCTACGAGATGGCGAGCGCCCTGCTGGACAAGGGCTATCGCCTGGCCGGTGCGGCCAAGGTGGTCAGCGAGCACTCCATGATGTGGCCCTATGAGTCGCCCCTGGGGCAGGGCCGGCCCGACCAGGACGACGCCCAGGCCGTGCGGGGGCTAGCCAGGCGGGTGGCGGGGGCCGTGGCCAGCCCCGGGGACCTCCAGGCGCTCACCTTGGCCGACCTGGACTACCAACCCCAGGCCGTGCGCGAGGCGGCAGCCCAGCGCAACGTGCATATGTTGAGAACCGAGCTGCCTCTCATGGGCCTCGACCAGGAGCGCTGCGACGAGTGCGGCCTGTGCCGCATGAACTGCTGCACCCACAACATCAGCCTGTCGCCCAAGCCGGTGTTCGGCGACCGCTGCATATACTGCCTCAACTGCCTGCGCGTCTGTCCTCAGCAGGCCCTCAGCAACCCCCTGCTTGGTGGCCTGGACAAGTTCCTGCGCGAACGGGCCGCCTTTTTCAACGAGCCGGCCTTAACCAGGGTCTTCTGACTTCCGCCGACCCGGGCCGGCGCCCCCCAGGCGGGACCGTCCCATTCAGCCGCTTCGCTCCTAGGAGGCAAAACAAAGCAGAGGTCGGACCTGCGGACCCTCCAGCATGCTCACGCCCTCTTCGCCACCTTGAGCGGTTTTTTCATCTCCTTCCGCAGCCGCCCCGGGTCTTCCCCGCCCGCGCGGGGATGAACCGTTTCCCCATGGAGGCGGACAGCCTTTGCGGAGCGGCTTACGGTCAGAGCGGGCCAGGGCGAGTGAATCAGCGCAACGGCTACCGCGTCTTGATCGCCTTGACCGTCAGGTGATATCCATCACAGCAGGCATTCAGCCATGGCAAGGGCGTGGTCAGGTGGAGGATGAAGACGGGCGTGGTCGGTCCCGCCAGAGGAATGGACCCGGACAGGCAACCTCGCCAGCCCCCTCTGCCCCCTGGGTGGGGAAGGGGCGAGAGGGGGCCAGGCCTGCACCGCGATGATTGGCGCTTGGCCGCCGCGGCCGATCGCGCGCCTTTTCCTCCGGGTCGTATTTCCTGGCGAGTCTCCTATTCCCTCCCGGCCAGCAGGGCCGCGCCCAGGGCGCCGGTGAACTCCGGCTGGGGCGGCACGGCCACCGGCCGTCCCAGGGCCTTGGCCAGTTGGGCGGCCACGGCCTGGTTGCGGGCCACCCCGCCGGTGAAGACCAATTCGCCCTCCAGGCCCACCCGTTGCAGCATGGCCGCCGAGCGCCGGGCGATGGAATCCACCAGCGCCAGGGCCACATCGGCCGGCCGCGCCCCCCGGGCGCGCAGGGCCACCACCTCGGTCTCGGCGAAGACCGTGCACATGTTGCTGATGACCAGGCCGGGCTCACCAGCCAGGGCCAGCTCCCCCAGGCGCTCCAGGGGCGCTTCCAGGGCCTGGGCCATCACCTCCAGGAACTTGCCCGTGCCGGCGGCGCAGCGGTCGTTCATCTGGAAACGCAACACCTGGCCCGCCGGGCCCAGGGCCAGGGCCTTGGTGTCCTGGCCGCCGATGTCCAGCACGGTGCGCGCCTGGGGAAACAAGTGGCGCACCCCGGCGGCGTGGGCCTTGATCTCCGTGACATGGGGGACATCCAGCTCGCGGGCCAGCAGGTGGCGGCCATAGCCCGTGGCCAGCAGGCGGTCGTAGCCCAGGCCCTCCAGCAGGCGGCGGGCCTGAGCCGGATAGTCGAAGGAGGTTTCCAGGCGCTCCTGGCCGGCCACTTGGCCGTCCTCCAGCACCACCATCTCCATGGAACGGGAGCCCACGTCCAGGCCCACGCAGATCATGGCCAAGGCAATCTCCCAAGTAAAAGCCCGCCGGGGCGGCGGCCCCGGCGGGCGCGCGGGCCGGGCTGTCAGTCCAGGGTTTCCACGAAGGCCTCGATGCGGGTCTTCAGGGGCTCCACGTCCTCCATGGAGTAGTCGGTCTCGATGCGCAGGAGCGGGATGCCCTCGTCCTCCAGGCGCCTCTCCACCCGGGTGGCCTCGATGGTGTAGGGCTGGCAGAATTGGAGGGCGTAGTGGACCACGCCGTCGGCCTTCAGTTCCCTGGCCAACTCCACGATGTGGTCCAGGCGCTCGTCGTTGGGCGTGAAGCAGGCGCAGTCGATCTTCATGTAGCGATCCACCAGGGCGTCCAGCATGCCGTCCAGGTCCGTGGCCGACTCATCCACCAGGTCGCGGGTGGCGCGGGTGCCGATGCAGGATTCCTCGCCCACGATCACCGCGCCCGAGCCCTCCACCACGAAGGGCAGCTTCCAGTTGGGCACGGCCATGGGGCAGCCGCTCATCAGGTGGCGCTTGGCGCCATTGCCGACGCCCTGGCCGGCCTGGGCGCGCTTTTCCATCTCGTCGCA
>JAKAGJ010000377.1 GCA_021815655.1 Deltaproteobacteria bacterium
CCGCCTGGCCGAGGACTTCATGCCCGAGGTGGAGATCGCCGTCTCCCTGGAGCGCGCCACCCGCGAGGTCATGTACCAGGTGCGCGGCTATTCCTGGACCGAGGATAAGCGCTTCATCGATCAAGCCTACAACTCGCTGCGGAATGTGAACAAATACTTCCAGCAGGCCAAGGACCTGGCGGCCAAGCACTCGGACCTGGTCAAGCTGCGCGAGGCGGTGGCCACGCTGGATGGCAAAATCAAGACCTGGGAGCCCATGTTCAAGGAGACCGAGGCCCGCATCGAGGCCTTGAAGGAAATGCGCCGGCGCATGGACGCCAGCGCCGCTTCATTCATCAAGGATTCCGGCACCTACCTCGACACCGAAGAGAAAAAGCACGACGCCGATGTGCGCGCCGGGGCGCCGGCCGACCGGCTTATGGAGCGCGCCAAGAAGGTCTCCGTTATCAGCGACATCATCCAGGCCGGCAACACGGTGCGGGTGGCCAACTTCAAGGGCCAGACCCTGCGCGACCCCAAGCTGATCCAGGACTCGTTAAACAACTTCGAGATCATCGAAAAGAAGCTGGCCGAGTTGCTCACCATAACGACCCAGGCGGCCGACCAGCAGGAACTCAAGAAGGTGGGCGACGCGGCCAATGCCTACCGCAAGCTGATGGAGGAATTCGTCGCCGCCATGCAGGCCAATAGCGCCTTCGACGCCAAGCGCGTGGAACTGGCCACCTCCATCCTGGAGGGCTGCGACGCCGTGACCAGAGCCGGCATCGCCCATGCCCAGGAGCTCTCCAATCAAAACGTTTCCTCGCTGAACTTCTCGGTGTGGGTGATGGTGGTGGGTCTGTTGGCGGCCCTGGTCCTGGGCGTGATTATCGCCTGGCTGATAACCAGGAGCATCATGAAGCCGGTGCTGGCCACCGTCGCCAGCGTGGGCCAAGCCGCCCAGGGCGACTTCACCTTCACCATCGCCAGGGAGATGTTGGAGCGCGGCGACGAGCTGGGCGAGATGCTCAAGGACGTGGACAAGATGGCCGACACGCTCTCCACCACGGTGGCCGAGTCCACGGTGGCAGCGCTCACCGTGGCCTCCTCCTCCTCGGAGATCAGCCAGGGCAACCAGGACCTCTCCGAGCGCACCCAGCAGCAGGCCTCGGCCATCGAGGAGACGGCCAGCGCCCTGGAGCAGATGACCAGCTCGGTCAAGCAGAACGCCCACAACGCAAGCCAAGCCAACGACCTGGCCCGGCGCACCGCCACCATGGCCCAGCAGGGCGGCCAGTCGGTGGACCGCACCATTCAGGCCATGCAGGCCGTGACGGAATCCAGCAAGAAAATCAGCGAGATCATCAACGTGGTCAACGAGATCGCCTTCCAGACCAACCTCTTGGCGCTGAATGCCGCCGTGGAGGCCGCCCGGGCCGGCGAGGCCGGGCGGGGGTTTGCCGTGGTGGCCGGCGAGGTGCGCAACCTGGCCGGACGCTCATCCCAGGCCGCCAAGGAGATTCAGGTGCTCATCACCGACAGCGTGGCCAAGGTGGACCAGGGCAACGAGCTGGTGGCCGAGAGCGGCCGCATCCTGGGCGAGATCATCACCAATGTGCAGCACGTGGCCGACACCATCGGCGAGATCACCGCCGCCAGCCAGGAGCAGGCCTCGGGCATCGAGGAGGTCAACAAGGCGGTCAGCCAGATGGACGAGGCGGTGCAGCAGAACGCCGCCCTGGTGGAGGAGGCGGCCAGCGCCAGCGAGAACATGGCCGCCGCCGCCGAGGAACTCAGCGCCCAGATGCGCCAGTTCAAGCCCCGGGGGGGCGCCAAGCAGGCCATGCGCTCCCTGCCCTCCCCGGCCCGGCCGGCGGCCAGGCCGTCCGCCAAGACAGCGGCCAAGGCCACCCCCAAACCAGCTCCGGCCAAGCCCGCGGCCCCCTCCACGGCCAAGGACGACTTCTTCGGCGCCGGCGATCTGGAGGGCTTCGAGGAATTCTAGCCGCCGGGCGGCGGCCCGCGGGCACGATATCGTAACGCGCGGCTAAAATCAGATTACGAAACGGTAACGCGCAACCCCCGACCCTCCGCCCTGGGCCGGGGGTTGGCTATTGGGGGCACTGACCGCGCCGGGCGCGGCGTTGGCCCCGGTAACGCTGGCGGCAGGTTTCCAGCCCCGGCGGGTCCAGGCCCACGGCGGCCAGGCAGGCCTCCCCGTTCTCCTCGCCCCCGGCGGTTGCCGGCCGCCCCCGCTCCTGGATTTCCTCCTGGTGCACCAGGCTGTCGGCCAGGTGCACCAGGGCCACCAGCGGCCAATGGGCCAGACCGGGATGGGGCTGATGGTGGCGGCCGATCACCTCGCTGAGCAGGGGCGGCAGGTTCCAGTGTTCGGCCAGGTACAGGCCCAGCTCCTGGTGGTCCAGGTCCAACAGCTCCTCGGCCTGTAGCCAGCTTAAGCCCTCGCGGGCCTGGAGATGGCGCACCACCCGGTAGGCCCGGGGAACGCGCGCCGCCAAAAGCACTTTGCCCAGATCGTGCAACAACCCGGCGGTAAAGGCGGTTTCGCCGTCCACCCCCCGGCGGCCCCGGGCCAAGAGCGCCGCGGCCTCGGCCACCTCCAGGCAATGCTGCCAGAGCTCCTGGCTGTCGGCCAACTGCTGGCTGTCGTTGGTGTACAAAAGCTGGCCCAGGCCGGCGGCCAGGCACAGGCGCCGCACTTCCTCCAGGCCCAGCACCGCCGCCGCCCGCGACACGGTGGTGATCTTGCGCGAGGCCCCGTAATAGGAACTGTTGGCGGCGCTGATGACGCGTGAACTCAAGGCCTGGTCCTGGCGGATCACCGCCTCCAGGTCGCCCAGGGAACTCCAGCGGTTGTCCAGGTGCCCCAGCATCTGCTGCCACAACCAGGGTAGCACCGGCAGGCTGGGCACATCCCTGAGCAGCCCCTGATTTATCAGGGGACGCTCGTCCGCCATGGCCATGTAGGTACCAGTATCCAAATTTCACCCCCCGTCCTGACGGAAAACCGCGGCTCCCCCAAACCTGGGAGCCACTACTTCCCCTAACTAAGCAAATCAGGTGCCACCCTGCCGGGTGCCCCCGGGTGGGCGAAAAGGAACGGCGCCCCACGAACCGCTACGGGGAGCCGAGGCGCTCGGCTCAGGGGTTCAGGCGCTCCCGGGCGGCCTGCTGGATGTCGCCCAGGGCCCGGTGGCTTAAACGGGCAAAGGCCTGGCTCATGGCCTGGGCCAGCTCGGCGGCGCCCGGGCGGGGCATGGGCGCGCTTTCCTGGTAGGTGCGTTGGAAGATCAGGCGCCGGGGCAGATCGGGGTAGCTCAGGTCCAGCAGGGTGAGGTTCAGCGACAGGGTGGCCCTGGCGCCGGCCGCCTGGTCGCTCTCCAGGAACTCCTGCAGCGCGCCCTCCAGGCGGAAGCGGGTCGGCCCCGGGTTCTGATAGGAGAAAACGGCCTTGAACAGGCCCGAGGCCCGCAAGTCGCGCAGCAGGTAGTCGGTGCAAAGGTCCGCCGGGTTGACCCGCCAGCGGTGGTAGCTGTAGACCTGGCGCTGAAAGTCCAAGGGCCGGTAGACCATGGCCTGGCTGTTCAAGTCCTGGGCCACGCTGAAGCGCTCCACGCTGATGCCCTGCTCCAGGGGGGGCAGGCCGGCCGGGGCCGGCGGCGGGTATTCCAGGGTGTACTGCTCCACGGTCACGGAGGGCTTGGAGCCCGCCCCCAGGCAGCCGGCCAGGCACAGCGGCAGGCACAATAGCAGGCAGCACAGCCCCAGACGGGCCATGGCGCGGGGAGTGGTCTGGGCGTGGGCGGCCATGGCGTGTCTCACCTTTCTCGGCCGGCCG
>JAKAGJ010000378.1 GCA_021815655.1 Deltaproteobacteria bacterium
GTTCGACAAGGAGGGCAGGGTGGTCAACCCCTCCCTGGGCGAGTACCATATACCAACCATCCTGGACATGCCCGAGATGAAGTGCATTGTGGTGGAGTCGGGCGAACCCAACGGCCCCTATGGGGCCAAGGAGGTGGGCGAGGGGGCCATCATGCCCACCATCCCGGCCATCCTGAACGCGGTGCAGGACGCCATCGGGGTGGCCATCAGCGAGTTGCCGCTCACTCCCGAGCGGGTGCTCAAGGCGCTTCAGGAGAACGATCGGAAGTAGGGGACGGGGGGGTCCTGGTCGAGCCGGTGCCGGCTCGGCCAGGCGGCTTGGCCGCCGGGGACCCCCGGCGGCCAAGCCATCTTCATTTGGGAAGGCGCATGGAGCCCAAGATCACCATCACCCTGAACGGCTTTCCCGAGGAGGTGCCCGAGGGCAGCACCGTGGCCCGGCTCCTGGAGATGACCGGCGAGGGGCACACCGAGATGATCGCCGAGGTGAACGGCCGCTTCGTCCATCCCCGCGACTACGCCGGCACGGTGGTGCCGGCCGGGGCGCGCGTGGAGTTCATCTACGCCGCCTTCGGGGGCTAGGGGAGTGTCCGGCCACCACGCCGCCCAGGAGCGCTACGCCGTGCAGGAGCGCTTCGCCGGTTGGGGCGGGGATGCCGGCCAGGCCCGCCTGGCCGCGGCCATGGTCGTGGTGGTGGGCGTGGGTGCCCTGGGCGGGACCTCGGCCCAGCTATTGGCCCGGGCCGGGGTGGGGCGGTTGCGCCTGGTGGACCCGGACCGGCCCAGCCTGCAAAACCTGCATCGCCAGATGCTCTACAACGAGGCTGACGCTGCGGCCGGCCTGCCCAAGGTCCAGGCCGCCGCCCGCTGCCTGGCAGGGGTCAACTCCGAGGTAGGGGTGGAGGCGATCGAGGCCGCGCTGACCCCGGACAACGCCCGCCAGCTCCTGGTCGGGGCCGACCTGGTCCTGGACGGCCTGGACAACCCCCAGGGCCGGTGGGCCCTGAACCAGGCTTGCTGGGAGCTGGGCATCCCCTGGGTGCACGCCGGCCTGGCCGGAGCGGCCGGCCAGCTCCTGGTGGTACGGCCGGGCCGGGGCCCTTGCCTGGCATGCTGGACCAACCGGCCCGGGCGGGGGGAGGCCTCTTTCGCCGGGGCGGCCAGCCACGGGGTCATCGGCCCCCTGCCGGCCTGCCTGGGAAGCCTCCAGGCCGCCGAGGCCCTGAAGCTCCTGTTGGGGGCCGAGGGCGCCCTCCTGCGGGGCATGCTCCTGGTGGAACTGTGGCCCCCGCGCTTCCGCGTTGTCCATTTCGACGATTCCCTGCGCCGCTCCTGCCCGGTCTGCGGCGGCGGCCCGGCCTAGCCTGTCGCATTTTTCCTCAAGCCAAAACCGGATCGAGGAGACCCCGGGGCCTAGCCCTGGCGCGCCGGCCTATTGCGAAAGGCGGCCAGCCACAGGCGCAGGCGGTCCATGTAGAGATAGACCACCGGGGTGGTGTAGAGGGTGAGCACCTGGCTGATGATCAGGCCACCGATGATGGCGATGCCCAGCGGCCGGCGTAGCTCCGAGCCCACGCCATGGCCCAGGGCCAGAGGCATGGCGCCCAGCAGGGCAGCCATGGTGGTCATCATGATGGGCCGGAAGCGCAGCAGACAGGCCTGGAAGATGGCCTCCTCCGGGGCCAACCCGCTCTTGCGCTCGGCATCAAGGGCGAAGTCGATCATCATGATGCCGTTCTTCTTCACGATGCCTATCAGCAGGATTATGCCGATCACCGCGATGATGCTCAGGTCAGTCTTGAAGATCAAGAGGGCCAGCACCGCGCCCATGCCGGCCGAGGGCAGGGTGGATAGGATGGTGATGGGGTGGATGTAGCTCTCGTACAGGACGCCCAACACGATGTAGACCGTGACCAGGGCGGCCAGGATCAAAAGCGGCTGGTTGCTCAGGGATGACTGGAAGGCCTGTGCCGTTCCCTGGAAGCTGCCACGTATGCTGGCCGGCAGACCCATGCGCCTGGTGGCATCCTCCACGGCCGCCACGGCGTCGCCCAGGGCTGCCCCCGGCGCCAGATTGAAGGAGGCGGTCACCGCCGGGAACTGGCTCTGGTGGTTCACCGCCAGGGCGGTGGCCTTGGTTTCATGGCGCGAGAAGGCGCTCAGGGGCACCAGGGCACCGCCGCCTGCTGGCACATAGATGTCGCGCAGGGTCTCGGGCCTCTCCCAGAAGCGCGGCGCCACCTCCATGACCACGTGGTACTGGTTGAGCAGTGTGTAGGAGATGGATATCTGGCGCTGGCCAAAGGCGTCGTAGAGGGTGTCGTCGATGATCTTGGGCCTTATGCCCAGGCGCGAGGCGGTGTCCCGGTCGATGATCAGGGCGGTTTGCAGGCCCTTGTTCTGCTGGTCGCTGCTTACGTCCACCAGATCGGGCAGGGTGCGCAGCTTCTGCACCACCCGCGGGGCCCAGGAGTTCAGCTCCTCCAAATCCTCGCCCTGCATGGTGAACTGGTACAGGGCGTTGCTGCCCCGGCCGCCGATGCGGATGTCCTGCACCGGTTGCAGGAAGGTGGGCGCGCCCGGCAGGGTGGAGAGCTTCTTGCGCAGCCTGGTCATGATCTGACCCACGCTGGACTTGCGCTCCTCGAAGGGCTTCAAGCTGATGAACATTCGCGCCGCGTTGGCGCTGATGCCGCCGCCGCCCGTGCCGCCGGTGAAGCCCACCACGTGGTCCACCTCTGGGTCCTGGCGGATCACCTCCACCACCTGGGCCAGCTTTTCCTTCATGGCCTGGAAGGAGATGTCCTGGGCCGCCTGGATGAAGCCCGAGAGCCGGCCGGTGTCCTGCTCGGGAAAGAAGCCCTTGGGGATGACGATGTAGAGGTAGACGTTTATGGCCAGGGTCAGCGCGATCAGGCCCAGCATCAGGCGCGAGTGCCTGAGCGCCCAGCGCAGGCTTTGTTCATAGCCTTCGCGAACAAGGTCGAAGGCCCGCTCGCTGGCCCGGTAGAGCCGGCCGTGGGCCTCGCCGTCGCGGGGCTTGAGCAGCAGGGCGCACATCATGGGCGTGGTGGTGAGCGACAGCACCAGCGAGACGGCTATGGCCGCCGAGAGGGTGACGGCGAACTCGCGGAAGAGCCGGCCCACCATTCCGCCCATGAGCAGGATGGGAATGAAAACCGCCACCAGAGAGGCGCTCATGGAGACCACGGTGAAGGTGATTTCCTTGGCACCCCGCAGGGCCGCCTGCATGGGACGCTCACCGCGCTCGATGTGGCTGGTGATGTTCTCCAGCACCACGATGGCGTCATCCACCACGAAGCCCGTGGCGATGGTGAGCGCCATGAGCGAGAGGTTGTCCAGGGAATAGTCGAAGAGATACATTACCCCGAAAGTGCCGATGAGCGATACCACCACGGCCACGCCGGGGATGACCGTGGCGCGCACGTTGCGCAGAAAAATGAAGACCACCAGGATGACCAGTAAACAGGAGATGATCAGCGCCCGTTCCACGTCATGCAGGGAGCCCCGGATGGGCGGCGTGCGGTCCAGCACCACGGAAAGCTTCACCGCCCCGGGCAGGCTGGCCTCCAACTGGGGCAGGATCTGACGCACGTTGTCCACCGTCTCGATGATGTTGGCCCCGGGTTGGCGGAACATGATCACCATGACCGCTGGCTGGCCGTTGACCAGGCCGGAGGTGCGCAGGTCCTCCACCGAATCCACCACCTCGGCCACGTCGGCCAGGCGCACCGACGCGCCGGACTGGTGGCGGATGACCAGGGGCAGATACTCCTGGGCGGTGCGGAGCTGGTCGTTGGCGTGGATGTCC
>JAKAGJ010000379.1 GCA_021815655.1 Deltaproteobacteria bacterium
CGCGCCGGGCAAGCTGGACAAGCCCGCCGAGATCGAGGTGCTGGGGGCCGGGCGCCTGGCCCAGGCCCTGGCCATGCTGTGGTGAGCAGCCCGTGCAGACCTTTTTACCCTTCCCCGACCTGTCCCTGTCCCTAAGCGTGTTGGACAGCCGCCGCCTGGGCAAGCAACGGATCGAGGCGCGCACCATCCTGAACATCCTGCTGCACCCGGAGGACAAACGCGGCTGGCGTAATCACCCGGCGGTGCGGATGTGGCGGGGCTACGAGGAGGCCCTGAAGCTCTACTATAATTTATGCTTGGATGAGTGGATCAGGCGGGGGTACCGCAACAACATGCCGCCCGCGCCACTGGATCAAGAGGCCCTGGTCTGGCCCTGGTGGCTGGGCCGCCCGGAGTTCCACGCCGCCCATCGCGCCAGTCTGTTGCGCAAGGACCCGGCCCATTACAGCCGCTACGGCTGGGATGACGACCCCGCCCTGCCATACTGGTGGCCCACGGAGCATCAAGGGGAGGCGTGAGGGCAGGCTGATCTTCCAGGCGTGAGGCAGGACCCCAGGAGCCAAGCCCCCGCGGCCTCAGCGGTAATATGAGTCGAAGTAGGAAAACGGCGCCAGACCCCTCTGGGTATTGGGGTCCAAAGGCCCATAATATTGGTCGCAGAGCCCCTTGGGCTGGTACTGGCCGCTCAGCAATTTCTTGATGCGCGCCACCCGCTCCTGGTTGCGCTCCGCATGCCGGTGGAGGCTGAAATTCTCTGGAGCGATGATCATCGCCACCAGGGCCAAGTATTGGTCCTCGTCCAGTTGGGCGAAGTCTTTATGAAAATAATGCCTAGCGCCCTCCGCGAAGCCACGAACGCCCTCGCCCAAGCCGACCAGGTTGATGAACAGGCGCAACTGCTCATCCTTGCCCACCAGGGGATCCAGGGCATAGGCCGCGATCAGGGTCTGCCTCATCTTGGCGATGCCAGGCTGGAACTTGTCGAAATACAAGAGCTTGACCAACCCTTGCGTGATGGTGGTAAGACCCTGGCCAGGGGTGCTGAAATCAACGCCGCCATGATGGTAGAAGCTGGGGTCCTCCACCTTCAGCAGGGCCTCCTGTTGCCAGGGGCTCAGGTCCTTTAGTTGCAGGATGTATTGGGCAGCGTGGATGCGGGGGATCAGTACCTCCCGCGTAAAATTCCTGGCCTGGTGAACCTGGTAAGCGTAATAGGCCGCCCCCGCCAGCAGCAGAGCCAGGATCGTCACCGCCAGCATGGAGCCACGCCTTCCGGCCTTGATGATTGGCATATTTGCCCCGTCCCCTGATGCCATCGCAGCTGGGTCTAGGCTTCCTCAGCCGCTTGCAGGATGAGGCCGCGCACCGCCGCCGGCGCCAGGCCGGTTTCCCGGCAGATGCGGGCCACATCCTCGGCCTCGGGGTGCAGACGATAGCCCTCGCCCACCCGCGCGCGCTTGACCTTCACCGGCCCCCAGGGGCTGTCCACGCTGACCTGGTCGCGCGGCAGGATGCGGCGCCGGCTATGGCGCAGGCGCAGGCCCAGGCTCGTGGTCTGCTCCAGCACCAGGCGGGCCATGTCCTCGGCCCGCTCCGGCGGGCAGAGCACCGTGAGCATCAGCCCCGGGCGGCCCTTCTTCATGATAAGCGGCGCGGCGGCCACGTCCAGGGCGCCTTCCTTGAGCAGGCGCTCAAAGATGATGGGCAGGTCCTCGGGGGATTGGTCGTCGATGTGGCAGATCAACTCGGCCACGCTGTCGCCTCCCAGGGCCTGGCTGCTTTCGCCCAGGATGAGGCGCACCAGGTTGGGGCCGCCCAGGCTTGGGCGTGAGCCGCCCCCCCAGCCCTGGCGTGTCAGGCGCATGGCCGGCAGCCCGCCGAACTCACTGGCCAGGGTGCTTACCAGGGCCGCGCCCGTGGGCGTGACCGTTTCCACCGCGGCGGGCCAGGCGGTCACCGGCAGGCCCTCCAGCAGGTTGACCACCGCCGGGGCCGGCAGGGGCAGGCGACCGTGGGCGCAGTCCACGAAGCCGCGCCCCAGGGGCAGGGGCGAGCAGACCACCCGCTCGACCCCGACCCATTGGAGGCCGGCGCAGAAGGCCACCACGTCCACCATGGCGTCCACGGCCCCCACCTCGTGGAAGTGCACCTGTTCGGGCGTGCTGCCGTGCACCCGGGCCTCGGCGGCGGCCAGGCGCTCAAAGACTCGCGCCGCCGGCTGCCCCACCGCCTTGGGCAGGCGCTCCAGCAGGGCCAAAATCTCCCTCAGGCCCCGGCGCGGATGCTGCGATGACACCACGGCGGACGCCGGTTCAGGCGGTCCCTGGTGATGATGGTGGTGATGGGCGTGTTCATGAACGTGCTCATGGCCGTGCCCGTGGTGGTGTTGTCCGGGCTGGTCGGGCACCTGGCCGTGCACCGTGACCGCCAGGCGGCTGGCGACCACGCCCATGTGCTCCACGGCCACCCGCGCCAGCCCCACGCCCTCCAGGCCCAGGGCGGCCATCAGGGCCTCCAACTCACCGAGCGGCCAGCCCAGGTCCAACAACGCCCCGGCCAGCATGTCGCCGGAAAGCCCGCCGCAGGCGTCGATGTATAGGATGCGGGACATGCTTCTACTTCTTGCCCGCGCCGGGCTTCTTGGCCGGGGCCTTGGCGCCCGCCTTCTTGGCCGCGCTCGCCTTGGCCTTGGCCTTCTTGGCCGGGGCGCGCTTCTTCTTGGGCTTGCCGGTCAGCGCCACCTCCAGCACCTCGTCCACGTGGCTGACGAAACGGATATCCAGCTTGCGCCGCACCTTGGGCGGAATCTCCGAGATTTCCTTCTGGTTCTTGGCCGGCACCAGGATGGTCTTGATGCCGGCGCGCAGGGCGGCCAAAGCCTTTTCCTTGAGCCCGCCGATGGGCAGCACCTTGCCCGTGAGCGTCACCTCGCCGGTCATGGCCACGTCTTCCTTGACCGGCACGCCGGTGAAGGCGCTGACCATGGCCGTGGTGATGGTGATGCCGGCGCTGGGGCCGTCCTTGGGGATGGCGCCCGAGGGCACGTGCAGGTGCAGGTCCAGGTCATCGAAGAAGTCGGCCTTCAACCCGAACTGCTTGGCGCGGCTGCGGGCGAAGGACAGGGCCGCCTGCACCGACTCCTTCATGATCTCGCCCAGGCTGCCGGTGATGGTCAGGTTGCCCTTGCCCTCCACCAGGGAGGCCTCCACGCGCAAGACCTCGCCGCCGAAGGCAGTCCAGGCCAGGCCCGTGGCCACCCCCACCTCGCCCTCGCCCTTCTCCTCGTCGGGCAGGAACTTGGGCACCCCCAACAGCTTGGTCACGCTGTCGGTCTTGACCGCGAAAGGCCCTTTTTGCCCCTCGGCCACCCGGCGGGCCAGCTTGCGGCAGATGCTGGCCAACTCTCGCTCCAGGTTGCGCAGGCCGGCCTCGCGGGTGAAGCCGCGGATCACCTCCATCACCGCCCCGTCGCTCACAGTCACCTGGCCGGGCTTGAGCCCGTTCTCCTTGATCTGGCGGGGCAGGAGGTGGGTGCGGGCGATCTCGATCTTGTCCTCGTCGGTGTAGCCGGAGAGCTCGATCACCTCCATGCGGTCCAGCAGGGCCTCGGGGATGGTGTCCTCCATGTTGGCCGTGGTGATGAACATCACCTTGCTGAGGTCGAAGGCCAGATTGAGGTAGTGGTCGCTGAAGGCGAAGTTCTGCTCCGGGTCCAGCACCTCCAACAGGGCCGAGGTGGGGTCGCCGCGAAAATCGCTGCCCACCTTGTCCACCTCGTCGATCATGAAGACCGGGTTGTTGGCGCCGGCGCTTTTGA
>JAKAGJ010000380.1 GCA_021815655.1 Deltaproteobacteria bacterium
GCGGCGTGGCGGCCCTGGCCGTGGCCGCCCTGCGCCTGGCCCAGGGGCCGCGCGGGGCCGGCGATTTGGTTTTGGCCTTCACCGCCGGCGAGGAAACCGGCAGCCAGGGCGCCCGCCAGATGATGGAAAGCGGCGCCCTGCCCCTCCGCGCCGGGGCGCTGCTGGTGGCCGAGCCCTCCTCCAACCAGCCCTTCCTGGGGCACAAGGGCGCCCTGTGGCTGGAGTGCCTGGCCCGGGGCAAGTCGGCCCACGGCTCCATGCCCCACCTGGGCGACAACGCCATCTACAAGGCCGCCCGCGCCGCCGCCAGCCTGGAGGACTTTTTCCAGAACGCCGCCGAGGCGCCGCCCCTGGGGCGGCCCACCATCAACGTGGGCACCTTCGGCGGTGGCACCAAGATCAACATGGTCCCCGACCAGGCCAGCTTCCAGGTGGACCTGCGCACCGTGCCCGGCCTGGAGCACGCCGCCCTGCGCCAGCGCCTGCAAGCCCACCTGGGCGCGCCGATAGAGGTGCGCACCCTGCTGGACCTGCCGGCGGTGCTCACCGACCCCGCCGATCCCTGGGTGCGGGGCTGCCTGGAGATCATGGCCCGCCAACAGGGCCGCCGGCCCGAGCCGGCCTATGTCAATTTCTTCACCGACGCCTCGGTCTTCACCCCCGCCCTGGGGCACCCCCCCACCCTGATCCTGGGGCCGGGCGAGCCGGGCCAGGCCCACCAGACCGACGAGTACTGCCTGGTGGAGAAGATCGGCCAGGCGGTGGAACTGTACGTGGCCATCGGCCGCCAATGGTGGGGCCAACCGGCCTGAGGGAGCATGGGCATGTGGTCGAAACATCTGGCCGGACGCGACATGGGCCTGCTGGTGACGGGCGGGGCCTTCGACCCTGGCCGCCCCAGCCTCTTGTGCGTGCATGGCTCCGGCGGCCGGGGCGCCGAGTTTAGTCCCCTGCTGGAGGCCCTGGGAGCGGCGGCCAACGGCGCGGCCCTGGACCTGCCCGGCCACGGCGCCACCCCCGGCCCCGGGCGGCGGAGCGTGGACGACTACGCCGCCTGGGTGATGGACTTCCTGGCCGCCGGTCCAGTGCGTCCGGTGCTCCTGGGCCACTCCCTGGGCGGGGCCATCGCCCTGAGCGTGGCCCTGGCCCGCCCGGAGCTGTTGAGCGGCCTGGTGCTGTGGGGGACCGGCGCCCGCCTGCGGGTGCTGCCGGCCATCCTGGAGGGCCTGGCCCAGGACTTCGGCCCCACCGTGGAGCTATTGGTAGACCTGGCCTACGCCCCGGCCACGCCGCCAGCCATCAAGGACCTGGGGCGCCAGGCCATGGCCGCCACACCGCCCCCGGTGCTCTGGGGCGATTATTACTCCTGCCACCACTTCGACGTCATGGAGCGCCTGGGCCAGATCGCCCTGCCCTGCCTGGTGGTCTGCGGCGAGCGGGACCGCCTCACTCCGCCCAAGTACAGCCAGTTCCTGGCCAGCCGCCTGCCCGGCGCCCAGTTGGCCCTGGTGCCCCGGGCCGGGCACATGCTGCACCAGGAGGAGCCCCTGGCCGCGGCCCAGGTTTTGCGCGGCTTCCTGGGGCGGTTGGCCTAGCCGAGGGCGCGCCGTCCACCTACCCTCAGCCTCAAAAACCCGGACAAAAGTCATGACCGCCAGCCCGGGCGGCCCGCTGACCAGGTGGCGCGGGCCCGCCGGCGGCACAGCGGCGGACGCGGCCGCGAGGGGTATACTTGCCTACGCAAGGACGGGGGTGTATGCAGACGAAAACCAGGGGCCGAAAAGCCCCCCGCCCGCCCCTGACCCCGGAGGCTCGTGATGCTTCAGTTCCCCAACTTCGATCCCGTGGCCCTGCGCCTGGGGCCTTTGGCCGTGCGCTGGTACGGCCTGATGTATCTCATAGGCTTTGGCATAGCCTACGTGGTGGTGCGCTGGCGGCTCAAGCGCACCAGCCCCGTCTACGGGGACGAGCAGGTGCAGGGGTTCATGTTCTGGGCCCTGCTGGGACTGTTCGTGGGGGCGCGCCTGGGGGAGATACTCTTTTACCACTGGACGGAGTGGGACTATTTCCTCAAACACCCCATTGAGATCATCGCCGTGTGGCACGGCGGCATGTCCTTCCACGGCGGCTTCCTGGGGGCCTTGGCCGGGGTGGTGATCTACCTGCGGCGCCAGCGGCTGCCCTTTTGGCCGGCGGCCGACGCCGTGTGCCTGGCGGCGCCCCTGGCCCTGATGCTGGGACGCCTGGGCAACTTCATCAACGGCGAGCTTTACGGCCGGGTCAGCAACCTGCCCTGGGCCATGGTCTTTCCCCAAGGCGGGCCCCTGCCCCGCCATCCCTCCCAGATCTACGAGCTGCTGAGCGAGGGGCCCCTGCTTTTCGCCTTCCTGTGGCTGGTCAAGGACCGCCTGCCCACCGGCGGGGTGGTGGCGGCCTTCGTGCTGGGCTACTCGGTGATCCGGTTCCTGGTGGAGTTCGTGCGCGAGCCTGATTCCTGGCTGGGATATCTGGCCCTGGGCCTGACCATGGGCCAATGGCTGAGCCTGGTCATGGCCCTGGCCGGAGCGGCGGTGGTGGCCTTCCTGGCTCGGCGGGGGGCATCCCAGCCGCCGGCGGAGGAACCGGCGGCCCAGGGCAAGAGCCAGGGCAAGGCTCGGGGCAAGGGCGGCAAGAAGCGCGCCAAGGCCTAGGGCCGGCGTGCGTGGCGGACACCCTGGCTCACCCCGCGTACCGTCCGTCTACAGCCTGAAACGGGAGCCGCCGGCGCCGGCCACGGGCACGGCGCCACCCGACCCGTCAAAGCCCAGCCCGGGGCACCGGGCACGGCGTCAACCGACCCGTCAATGCCCAGCCCGGGGCACCGGGCGCCCAGAGGCGGGCACGCCGCCGGCCTGGACTGAGCAGTTCTTGCCCTGGCGCTTGGCCTGGTAAAGGGCCAGGTCGGCGCGGTGGATGAGGGCCTGGGCGTCCTCGTCGGCGCTCAACTGGGCCACGCCCTGGCTGACGGTGACCCGCACCTCGTGCTCCGAGCGCGGCCACAGGGCCAGTTGCTCCACGCCCCGGCGGATGCGCTCGGCCACCTGCAGGGCCGCATCCTGGGTGGTGCCGGGCAACAGCACCGTGAACTCCTCGCCGCCGTAGCGACAGGCCACGTCGCCCTCGCGCACGGCCCGGCGCAGCACCCGGGCCACGCCCAGGAGCAGGCGGTCGCCCTCCACGTGGCCGTGGGCGTCGTTGTAGGCCTTGAAGTCATCCAGGTCCAGCATGATGAGCGACAGGGGCTGCTCCAGGCGGCGGGCGTGCTCCATCTCGCTGGTGAGCTTGCTTTTGAGATAGCGCAGGTTGTGCAGGCCGGTCAGCCCGTCGGTGACCGAGAGTTCCTGGTAGCGGCGCTGGCTGCGCACCAGCTCCTGGCGCTCCTGGTTTATCACCTTGATGCGGTCGGCCAGGGCCAGGGTGAGGAGCAGGGACTCCAGGGCGGTGCCCACGGGCAGCAGGTAGGCGCTCCAGGAGCCGTAGGGCAGCCAGCCCAGGGAGACCAGCTCAAAGATCACGACGCTGATGATGAGCACTGACCAGGCCGCCAGGAAGAAGCGGGCCGAGCGCAGGCCCCGGCGCAGGCAAGCCGCGGCGGTGAACAGGGCGTGCACGGGGCCCAGGGCGGCGGTGGCATAGCCCAGGGGGTTGGCCAGGTCCAGGCGTCCGGCCAGCACCAAGCCAGCCATGACCACCGGCGCGTACAGGAAGATGTTCAAGAGCTTGTCCCAGAAGGGCGCGTTGCGGCGGCTGTCCAGGAACACGCGCGTGAACAGGG
>JAKAGJ010000381.1 GCA_021815655.1 Deltaproteobacteria bacterium
CCAACTGGAATTCCAGGGGCATGCCGCCCTCGTTGGAATCGAAAACCTCACCGTTGGTCAGCGAGCCGGTGTAGAACACCTGCACGAAATCTCCCGCCTTGGCGGTGCCCATAAAGACCGTCCCTTCGCTAAATGGCCCCCCATGGCGGCCGTCCCCAAAAAAAGCCCCGAGCACCAAGCTCGGGAGGCGACTGAATTTATATTGCAAAGCTACCTTATCCCCGGCGGCTGTCAAGAGAACCACCCCTGGGGAGATCGGCGGGCCGGCCAGGGGGCCTGGGGCCTAGGCCTTCTTGTGTCCCGCGCCGGTGTAATCGTAGAATCCCTGGCCGCTTTTGCGCCCCAGGCGGCCCTGGCGCACCATCTCCTCCACCAGGGCGCTGCCGCCGGCCAGCTTGTACTCGCCCTGCCGGGCGAAGGAGCGCATGACCAAAAGCACCGTGTCCAGGCCCACCAGGTCGGCGGTTTGCAGCGGGCCCAGGGTCCAGCCGTAACCCAGGCGCATGCCCATGTCCACCTCCTGGGCGCTGGCCACGCCCTGCTCCACCAGCTCCAGCGCCTGGCTCAGGGCGGCGGCGAAGACGCGGTTGATGACAAAGGCCGGCACGTCCTTGCGCACCGCCAGGGGCTCCCTGCCCAGGGAGCGCACCAGTTCCAGGCCGGCCTGGAAGACCTCCTCGTCGGTGCCCTCGTGGCGGATCACCTCCACCAGGCGCGACAGGGGCACCGGCGGCGTAAAGTGCAGGCCCAGCAGGCGCTGGGGGCGCGCAAGTCCCTGGGCCAGGGTGGTGATGGGAATGGATGAGGTGTTGGTGGCCAGGATGGCCTCGGCCGGGGCCAGACGCTCCAGCTCGGCGAATATCTCGCGCTTGAGTTCCAGTTTTTCCGGGGCCGCCTCGATAATCATTTCGGCCCCGGCGGCGCCTGCCAGGTCGCCGGCTATGGACAGCCGCGCCAGCACCTTGTCCGCCGGCTGCTCCAGCTGGCCCTTGGACTCCAGCTTGGCCAGGAACGCGGCGATCTGGTCCATGGCCCGGCTTAAAGCCGCGGGATCGGGGTCGGTCATCAATACCTGGTAGCCGGCCTGGGCGCAGGTCTGGGCTATGCCCGCGCCCATGACGCCGGCGCCAATCACCATGATTCGCTGCATCGCTGCTCCTCTCAAAATTGTGGACTCATGCGCGGGCAACTGCTTTGGCGCCACGCCGGGCGCCAGCGGCCTTGGGGCCAAGGCAGCCTGGCGCGCAAAGAGACACGCGCGGAATTTATACGCGCGTAATAAGCTCCGGGCGTCCTGCCATCTGCAAGTGGGCCACCGAATTGAAGCTCTCCAGGCTCAGACGCTGGCCGTCGTGCTTGAGCACCGTCACCGAGGTGTTGCGCACCTGCCAGGTGAGGCGCAGGGCCACCTCGTCGGAGAGCCCCAGGGTCAGGCGCATGGCCGCCGAGATGGGCCCGCCGGAGGTGAACAGGGCCACGCGCCGGCCCCGACCCTGGCGGTCCAGGATGCCCCGGATCAGGCCGCCCACCCGCTCCTGAAAGCCATGCCAGGTCTCTGGGCCGGCCTCGTGGGGGCCGGCCTCCAGCCAGCGCAGCATGGCCTGTTCGTAGAGCCGGCGGAAGTTCTCGCGGTCCCGGGCCAGCTCCCGCACCTGCTGGTCCTCCACGGGGGCGCCGCCGCGCAGGTGGGAGAGCTGGGTCTTGAAGATGGCGAAGGCGTTGTACTCGTTGCCCTCGGGGGCGTGGGTCAAGAGGTCCGCCGGCTGCCCCAGCCCGGCCAGCACCAGCTCGCCGGTGTGGCGCTGGCGCTGCAAGGTGCCGCTGTAGGCCGCGTCGAAGCCGATGCCCAACGCGGCCAGGTGGCGGCCCAGGATGCGGGCCTGCTCCTGGCCCAGTTCCGAGAGCTGGTCGTAATTGTCGCTGTTGATGGTGGCTTGGCCGTGGCGTATGAGATACAGCTCACTCATGGCTAAAGTTCCCTTTTGGGTATGGCCGGGCCGAGCCCGGCCGCCATTGAGCCCCATGCTCCGCCCCGGGGCGGCGGCTGTCAAGAAAAAAGCGAGCGATCGCTCTTTTTTTCTTGCCCGCGCCTCGGCCCCGGCCTACACTGGTGGCCAGGAATTGGAGCGCGCCCATGAACATCCTGGTCTGCGTCAAGCAGGTGCCCGAGCCCCAGACCGCCCTGGATTGGCAGGGAGGCCAGCCGCCCCTGGCCGGGGCCGGGGCGCGTTTTCAGATGGGCGACCTGGACGCCCAGGCCCTGGAATGGGGCCTCACTCTGGCCCAGACCCAGCCCGCCGGGCGCGTGGAGGCCGTGACCGTGGGGCCGTCCCGAGCCGCGGCGGTGCTGGAGCGGGCCCGGGGCATGGGCGCCCAGGCCGGCTTTCACCTGCTCTGCCCGGAGCAGGACGACCCGCCGGCCCTTAGCGTGGCCTCCTGGCTGGCGGCCTGGGCGCGGGAGCGCGCCTATGACCTGATACTGACCGGGGGCATGAGCCAGGACGCCATGCAGGGCCAGGTGGGGCCGCTCCTGGCCGGGCTCCTGGGCCTCAACTGGGCCACCCTGGCCGTGGATCTGCGCCTGGAGTCGCCGGGGCTTCTCTACCTGGAGCGCGAGGGCGAGGCCGGCCGCCGCCAGTGCCTGGAGCTGGACCTGCCGGCCTTGGTCAGCGTGCAGGCCAGCCCCCGCCAGCCCCGCTACCCCAGCCTCTCCAACCTGCTCAAGGCCAAGGCCACTCCCCCCGAGACCGTTGCCACGGCTGGCCTGCCAGCCCCGATTCCCCGCCAGGAGTTGCTGGGCCTGACCCGGCCCCAGCGCCGGCGCTCCGGGCGGGTGCTGGCCGGCGGCCTGGAGGCCCAGGCCGGCGAGCTGTGCGCCATCCTGCGACGCCAGGGGCTCTTGTGATGGCCGTCACCCACGCGCCCCGCCTGGTGCTGGCGCCCCACGCCCCCCAGGGAGAACTCTTGCCCAGCGCCGCCGAGCTGCTGGGCCTGGCCCGCAGGTTGCGCCGCCACCCCGGCCAGCCCATCCTGGCCCTTCTGCTGGGCCAGGGCCTGGAGGCGGCGGCCCGGGAACTGGCCGCCCTGGGCCTGGACGAGGTGGTCCTGGTGCAAGGGCCCGGGCTGGAGCAATATAGCGGGCCGGCCTGGGTGGCGGCCCTGGAGGCCGCGCTGGCCCCCCTGGGGCCGGCCTGGGTGCTGATCCCCCACGACAGCCAGGGGCAGGACTATGCCCCGGTGCTGAGCTTGCGCCTGGGCGCGGCGTTGCTGGGGGGGGTGGAAGGGCTGGAACCGGCCCAGGAGGGGCCGGTCTTCCTGCGCGCCGGCCTGGGCGGCAAGCTGCTGAGAAGGGAGCGCGTCCTGACCACCAGCGCGGTGCTCACGGTGCAGCCCGGGGCCTTTGCCGCGGCTAAGACTCTCGGCCCGCCGGCCCCGGTCAGTACTCTGGCCAGCCCGGCCCAGGCGCCGGGGATCAGACACCTGGGCTGGCGGGAGGGACAGGCCCCCAGCCAGGAACTGGGCGCGGCCTCGGTGCTGGTGGCCGTGGGACGGGGCCTGGGCAGCCGCGACAACCTGCCCCTGGCCCAGGAACTGGCCGCCCGCCTGGGCGGAGTGGTGGCCGGCTCGCGGCCAGTCTGCGACCTGGGCTGGCTCGGCTATGGCCAGCAGGTGGGGCAGACCGGCGCCACGGTGGCGCCCCGGCTCTACCTGGCCTGCGGCATCTCCGGGGCCAGACAGCACACCCTGGGCATGCAGGGCTCGGGTTTCATCGTGGCTATCAACAGCGACCCCCAGGCCCCCATGCACGAT
>JAKAGJ010000382.1 GCA_021815655.1 Deltaproteobacteria bacterium
CCTCACTGCCGCCGGCCAGGAGGCCGCCAAATCCTAGGCCAGGACGCTTTGCCCAGGCCACCTCTGGCTCCAGACGCTCAACTGGCCCCCAGGGGCCGGAACCACCCCGCCAAACCGGAGAGGACTAATCAGACATGGCCAGCCTGAAAGGCACCCAGACCGAGAAAAACCTGCTCACCGCCTTTGCCGGTGAATCCCAGGCCCGCAACCGTTACACCTACTTCGCGGCCAAGGCCAAGAAGGAGGGCTTTGAGCAGATGGCCTTCATTTTCGAGGAGACGGCCAACCAGGAGAAGGAGCACGCCAAGCGCCTGTTCAAGTTTCTGGAGGGTGGCGACGTGGAGGTGGTGGCCGCCTTCCCGGCCGGCGTGATCGGCTCCACCCAGGAGAACCTGGAGGCCGCCGCCGCCGGTGAGCACCACGAGCAGGCCACCATGTACCCTGACTTCGCCCAGACGGCCCGCCAGGAGGGCTTCGCGGAGATCGCCAAGGTCTTCGAGGCCATCGCCGTGGCCGAACGCTTCCACGAGAAGCGCTATGTGAAATTGGCGGCCAACATCGCCAGCGGGCAGGTCTTCAAGCGCGGGCAGAAGACCACCTGGCGCTGCCGCAACTGCGGCTACCTGCACGAGGGCGACGAGGCCCCCGACACCTGCCCCGCCTGCAACCACCCCCAGGCCCATTTCGAGATCAAGGAAGAAAACTGGTAGACCTGCCCCCCAAAAACCTCCACAATATTTGATATCTCATTGCTCAGTTGCATAGGGAGGACGCTTAGATGAACGAGAGGCTGCAAGTCTATAAATGCGAGTTGTGCGGCAACATCGTGGAGATGCTCCACGCCGGCCAGGGCGAGTTGGTCTGCTGCGGCCAGCCCATGAAGCTCCAGGCCGAGAACACCGTGGACGCGGCCAAGGAAAAGCACGTGCCGGTGATCGAGAAGGTGCCCCTAGGCTACAAGGTAAAGCTGGGCAGCGTGCCCCATCCCATGGAAGAAAAGCATTACATCCAGTGGATCGAGCTGATCGCCGGGGACAAGGCCTACATGCAGTTCCTCAAGCCCGGCCAGGCGCCGGAGGCGATTTTCTGCGTGGAGGACGGTGGCGTCACGGCCCGGGCCTATTGCAACCTGCACGGCCAGTGGAAGTCCTAACCCCGGGAGAACACCACCCGCGGCCGGTTTGGCGGCCGGCCCGCGCGGCGAGGCTTTTACCCCTTTCGAGACTTTGGCGCTTAAGGAGAAGGCTCTCATGAAAAAGTATGTTTGTGGCGTTTGCGGATACGTCTACGATCCCGCCAAGGGCGATTCCGAGGGGCACGTGCCGGCCGGCACCGCCTTCGAGGACCTGCCCGAGGATTGGTCCTGCCCGGTCTGCGGCGCCTCCAAGGATCAGTTCGAGCCCGAGGGCTAGGGTTTTCAGGGCACCGCCCCGGCCGGCCGGCCAGGGCCGCTGGATTCAAGAGGGGCGCCGCCGCGCCCCTTGTCACTTTTGCAAGCAGAGGCGACCATGAAGCCGGTAGAGATCAAAAAAGGCATCTATTGGGTAGGCGCCGTGGACTGGGACATCCGCGATTTCCACGGCTATTCCACCAACAAGGGCTCCACCTACAACTCCTATCTGGTCATCGACGACAAGGTGACGCTCTTTGACACGGTCAAGAGCGGATTCCAGGGCGAGATGCTGCACCGCATCCACCAGATCATCGACCCCAAGAAGATAGACTACCTGGTGGTGAACCACCTGGAGATGGACCACTCCGGCAGCCTGCCCCAGG
Source organism: Deltaproteobacteria bacterium (assembly GCA_021815655.1). GTDB lineage: Bacteria > Desulfobacterota > Desulfarculia > Desulfarculales > Desulfarculaceae > JACRDC01. The sequence continues at coordinate 1,777 of JAKAGJ010000382.1, forward strand.
TGCTCGGCGAGATCCAGCCCGAGAAGGTCTTCACCTCCCCCCTGGGGCAGAAGGCCATGCAGGCCCATTTCCACTACCAGGACTGGCCGGTCAACGTGGTCAAGACCGGCGACGTCTTGAGCCTGGGCAGCCGCAGCGTGCACTTTCTGGAAACCCGCATGGTGCATTGGCCCGACAGCATGTTCTCCTACATTCCCCAGGAGAAGCTGCTCATCAGCAACGACGGTTTCGGCCTGCACTGGGCCACCTCCCAGCGCTTCCACGATCAGTTGGACCAGGCCGAGTTGATGAGCCACGCCGCCAAGTACTACGCCAACATCCTGCTTTTGTACTCGCCCCTGATCCAGAAGCTGCTGGCCACGGTGGGCGAGATGAAGCTCGACATCGACACCATCGCCCCGGACCACGGCCCGGTCTGGCGCGACCCGGGCAAGATCATCAAGGCCTACGACTGCTGGTCGCGCCAGGAGGCCTGGTCCAAGGCCGTGGTGGTCTTCGACACCATGTGGCACAGCACCGAGAAGATGGCCAAGGCCGTGGCCGACGCCCTGATCGACGAGGGCATCTGCGTCAAGCTGATGAACCTGGCCACCTGCCACCGCAGCGACGTGATGACCGAGGCCCTGGACGCCAAGGCCCTGGTCTTTGGCTCGCCCACCCTGAACAACGGCATGTTGCCGCGCATGGCCGACATGCTCACCTACATGCGCGGCCTCAAGCCCGCGGGCAAGATCGCCGCGGCCTTCGGCTCCTATGGCTGGAGCGGCGAGGCGGTCAAGCACATCAACGAGTACCTGGCGGACATGAAGCTGGAGGTGATCGACCCCGGCATCCGCCATCAGTACGTGCCCGACCACGCGATGCTGCACAAGTGCCGGGAGCTGGGGCTCAAGGTGGCCCAGGCCGTCAAGGACAGCGGCGTGCCGGTCTGCGCCTGCCAGCTCTGATCGCCTTGCCCTCGTCCCGTGACATCAAAAGCCAGGTCCGGCGGCTGCTCTCGGCGCCGGACCTGGTTTTTGCCGATGGCTCTTGGCCGGCACGGCTGGAGGGGCTGGAGGTCAAGCCGCTGCTCAGGGCCTTGCTCTCGGGCCTGAGCGCCCCCGGCGAGGCGGAGCGCTGGCGGGCGGTGGGGCTCATGGGCCTTTTGGCCGCCCGCCTGGCCGACGGAGACCTGGATAACCTGCGCGAGGTGCTGCGCCGCCTCATGTGGGGGCTCAACGAGGAGTCCGGGGCCATCCTCTGGGCCGCGCCCCAGGCTTTTGGCGAGATCCTATGCCAGGCGCCGGCCCTGGCACCGGAGTTCGGCAAGATATTGTGCTCCTACCTTGAGCCCGAGGCCAATTACCTGGAGCACCCGCCCTTGCAGGCCGGCACGGCCTGGGCCCTGGGACGTCTATACCCGGCGGCCCCGGGGATCATCCAAGGCGGCGGCGGGGCGGGGCTGCTAATGCCTCTGCTGGCCTCGCCCCTGGCCGCGGCGCGGGGCTGCGCGGCTTGGGCCCTGGGGGTGCTGGCCGCGCCCCAGGCCGCCCCGGCCCTGGCCCACCTGCTGGGCGACGAAGATTTCTTGCTACTGCTGCGTCAGGGCCGCCTGGAAAGCCGCACCGTGGGACATCTGGCCGCCTGGGCGGCGCAGCGCTGCCATAAGTAGCCACATTTCAGCATTTAAGCAAAAGAATACTCACATAAGATATTAGTTGCGTACAATAAAAACAGGGACTTTGTCCTTGACAGCAACGCCGCTTTCCATTAATGGTAATAATAACTAATCTGAATTATTTTTCACCAATAAGAGGGGGTAGGCATATGGACGTCTTGATGCTCTCGCGGTTGCAGTTCGCGGCCGCCACCTTCTTCCATTTCCTGTTCGTGCCGCTGACCCTGGGGCTGTCGGTGCTGGTGGCCATTATGGAGTCGCTTTACGTCAGCCGGGGCGATGAAGATTACAAACGCATGGCCCAGTTCTGGGGCAGGCTCTTTGTCATCAACTTCGCCATCGGCGTGGTGACCGGCATCACCCTGGAATTCCAGTTC
>JAKAGJ010000383.1 GCA_021815655.1 Deltaproteobacteria bacterium
TCCCGGCCAAGGTCATCGCCGTGGCCGACATCCCCTACACCATCAGCGGCAAGAAGGTGGAGCTGGCGGTGCGCAACGTCATCCACGGCAAGCCCGTGCTGAACAAGGACGCCCTGGGCAACCCCCAGGCCCTGGACCTCTACGAAAACTTGCCCCAGTTGCAGAGCTAGACGGCGACGCTTCCAGACGGGGCGCCCCTCCCGGCCTGGGAGGCGGCGCCCCGCCGCTTGGGACAGGGCCAACGGGCCGGAGGTGAGCCGGCGCGGCCTCGCCAACCTAATAACAATCTAGCGTAATCACGTCTCAATGTAGGGGTGGGGGTTATCTCCGCCCGTCTTGCTTCGGCTCTGGCTTCGTCTTCGTCCTGTCCCCGCGCCCCCTTGGGGGGAGAGGGAAGAGGTGCGGGGGGCCTGGTTCGGCAGCCTCCGCCCCTCGCGCCGGGCAGGGGCCCCGGCAGGCAGGAAAAGCCAAATCACTCGCGGCCGTCCAGCACCTCGCGCACCGCCTGGGCCAACTCGGCCCTGCCCACGGGCTTGTAAAGCAACCTGGCCACCCCGGCGGCGGAGACATTCTCCGAGGTTACCTTCTCGCTGTGACCGGTGAGCAGCACCACGGCCACCCGGGGGGCCAGGTCGCGCAGGGCCCTGGCCAGTTCCAGGCCGGTCAGGTCGGGCATGGTCTGGTCGGTGAGCAGCAGGTCGAAGGACCCGGGGTCGGCGCGCAGCCACTCCAGGGCCACGCCGGGGCTGCCGGTTCCGCGCACCCGATAGCCCAGGCGCTCCAGGATCCTGGTCTCCATTTCCACCAGGGCCGGTTCGTCGTCCACCACCAGCACCATCTCGCCCTGGCCGCGGGGGGCGGAGAGGCCGGGGGGCGGCGGGGCGGGCCGACCCTCCACCAGGGGCAGGAGCACCTCGAAGGTCGCCCCCATGTCTCTCCCCGGCAGCAGGCGCACCGAGCCGCCCGAGGCCTTGATGATGCCGTGCACCATGGCCAGGCCCAGGCCGGTGCCGTCCCCGGGGCCCTTGGTGGTGAAGAAGGGATCGAAGATGCGCTCGCGCACCTGGGGGGCCACCCCCGGCCCGCTGTCCCGCACGGTCAGGGCCGCGTAGTCGCCGGCGGGCAGGTCCAACCCCGTCTCCTGGCCTTTCAAGGAGCGCCGGGCCAGGGTGACCCAGAGGCTGCCTGTGCCCCCCATGGCCTGGGCCGCGTTGGTGCACAGGTTCATCACCACCTGGTGCACCTGGGTGCGGTCGGCCAGCACCACCAGGGGCCCCTCCAGGCGGGACTCGATGGACACGGAGGCCGGCAGGGAGGCGCGCAGCAGCGCCAGGGCCTGGGCCACCTCCTCGGGCAGATCCAGAGGCTCGGGGTGCTGTTCGGCCTGGCGGCTGAAGGTGAGGATGCGCGCCACCAGCTCGCGGGCCCGCGCGGCGGCCAGGAGCACCTGCTCCAGGCAGTGGGCGACCTGGCCACCGGGGTCCACCTCGGCCGCCGCCAACTCGCTGTAGCCCACCATGGCCGCCAGGATGTTGTTGAAGTCGTGGGCCACCCCGCCGGCCAGGGTGCCCATGGCCTCCATCTTCTGGGAGCGCCTGAGCTGGCGCTCCATCTCCAACTCCTGGGTCACGTCGCGCTCCAGGCGCACGTGGTTGACCACCCGGCCGTGCCCGTCGCGCACCGGCGATATGGTCACCTCCGCCTGGAGGACGCCCCCCTCCAGGCGCGGCACCCCCAGGACGCCCGACCAGGCCTGGCCCCGCTCCAGCACCTGGGCGCGTATGGCCTGGCCCTCCTCATCCCGTGGCAGGTCCATGTCCCGGCCCAGCAGGTTCTCGGCCGCGCAGCCGCGCAAGGCCAGGTAGGAGGGGTTGGCGTATACGATCCTCAGCGCCTGGTCGGCGATGGCCACGCCCTCGGTGGCCTGCTCCAGGGCAGCCGCCAGGCGCAGGCGCTCCCGCTCGGTCCGGCGGGCCTGGCTCAGGTCCTGGGCGGTGAGCGACAGGCCGTGGCTGGCCGGGTAGACGCTGATCTCCAGCGGCACGGGCTCGCCGCCGGCCTGCTCCCGCTCCCAGGGAATGGTCTCGGCCCGGCCGCTGGCCAGCACCCTTTGGCAGCACTGCTCCACCGGCCCGCCGGCCAGATGCGGGAACAATTCCACCAGGCCGCGCCCCAGGGCCCCCTGGGGCGTGATGCCCGTGGCCTCCTCGGCGGCCCGGTTCCAATAGGTGAAGCGCATCTGGTGGTCCATGGCCACGAAGACATGGCCGATGCTGTCGGCCAATTCGCGGTAGGCCAGCAGGCTGTCCGCCCGGGCCCGGTCCACCCGGGTCAGGCGCTCCATGGCCCGCCTCACCAGGGCATAGAGCAGAAGACCGGTGAAGCCTACGAAAAACCATCCCTTGTAAGTCTGGAGCCGGGCGTAGGCGGCCGGGTCGGGCGCCAAGAGCAGGAGCAACTGGTCCGAGAGCAATATCCAGGCTCCGGCCACCAGCAGGTATACCGCCACCACCTGCACGGGCGCCCAGGTGGACTCCGTGCCCGGTCCGGGAAGTGGCTGGTTGGTCACGGCCAATCGACCTCCGTCACGCCGGTCCGCCGCCAGGCCGCCAGCCCGCCCCTGGGGCCGCGAGGCGGCCTTTATGAAAGGCGACATTAACCGCCGATCCACAGCTCGTGACTAGGGCCGCGGCGCGCCATCCCTGAACGGCTCCACCTCCTTGCGGCAGCCGGCGCATAGCTCCAGCTTGAGCTGCTTTCGCCAGGTGATGACATAGACGTATTCCACGGAAGGCACCGGCCCTCGCAGGGACTCGTGGCGCACCGAGCACTCCAGCAGGAACACCACGGGATAGTCGCCAGCCGGGGCCAGGAACTCGGCCTCGGCGTCCAGGTTCAGCCCCCCGGCGTTGGCCACCGGCTTGAGCGGCAGCAGGGGGGTCAGCTGGCCGTCCGCCCGGGGGATGAAGGCTCGCAGGTCCCACAAGGGCGCGGAGTAGTCCTCGAAATAGAGAAAGCTCTTGATGTAGGCTTTGCGCTCCATGGCCGCGTCCACCTGGGCCTGGGTCACGCCGGCGCGGGCCCTCACAACCATGTGGGACGGATTGGGCCCGGGGTCCGCATACATATGGGAGCAGCCGGCGCCCAAAAGCGCCGCCAGGGCGCACAGCGCCAGCCAGGGCAGACGCGCGCGCGCGTGGATCGTGGCTGATCTGGACATGTTCCCCCCGGCCTATAGCCTCTGCGGGTTGACGGTCAGCACCGGCACCGGGGAGTTCTTCACCACCTTCTCGGCCACGCTGCCGAAGATGGCGTGCTCCAGCCCCTTGCGGCCGTGGGTGCCCATGATTATCAGGTCCACCCCCTCTTCCTGGGCGTAGCTCACGATGGCCGAGGCCGCGTCGCCGATCAGCACCCGGGTGAATACACGCTCCAGGCCTGAAAAGGCCTCCCGCCTGAACTCGGCCATCTTGCGCTCGGCCCCGGCGGCCACATCGGCGGCCAGGCGGGTCAGGTTGGGGTGGGGCACGTAGAAGCCGGCGTAGTGCTCCATGTCGCGCACCACGTAGAGCAGGTGCAAGCCCGCCTGGTGAATGCCCGCCATCTCCAGCACGTAGGGGATGACCTTGCCGTTGTTGTCGGAAAAATCCACGGGGAAGAGAATGTCCGCGATTACCGCCATCCGGGCCCCTCCTGCATTGTTGGCTAACGCAATAAAATTTTATACTCAATTTACACAACAGGGGGCCATTTTTTCGCCGTCCCTCCGCCTGGAGACCATAGCGCGGGGCCCCCACCCCGCGCAACGCC
>JAKAGJ010000384.1 GCA_021815655.1 Deltaproteobacteria bacterium
ACTTCTGCACCAGATCGGCAAAGGCATGGAGCCCGCCGTTGAGCAGATACTTCAACGCCTCCCGCAGTTTCTGCAGTATTCCCGGGTCGGTGGTTTTGGCCCCCTGGCTGGGGTCGCTGGGGGTGGCGTAATGGGGCGCGCCGGCCCCAGCCCCGGGCCGCCCGGGGTCCTTGGGCACCGCGAACCCCGGCGGCCCGCTGGACCCAAGGCCCGCCAGGGCCGGCTGTCCCCACACCAGCAGCAGGGCGCAAAAGACCGCTGCTATCCATAACCTTGCCTTGGGTGCAGGCATGAACATGGCATGACCTCGCCGCCGGGGATGACCCTGGGCCAGTAGAATTCATTTTGGATGGGGGGTAAGCGCCCCGCCGGGGCAGGCGGTGCATTCATATAACCAATCGGCCCCGCGCGTGTCAACAAGTTGTGCTTAACCTGGGCAAAAAACCTGCCGTCCCGCTTGACGTTTCATCGGCCAAACCAACGGGCTTGGCCACCGAGTCCGCCCCGCCTTTCCGGGACCATGCGAGACAACATGTTGTATTATTGTATATATCTTCCACAAGGCCGGGCGATAACAACTCATGCTTGAAGCTGATCCGAAAGGTTATGGGCCAGACCGCGGGCGGCCCCTGGCTGGGCCTAAAACCTGGCCAGATTGGGCACGTCCTGGGAATCGATATCCGGGGCCGCCCCGGCCGGGGCCGAAAGGCATTTGACCAGGGGGTAACGGTGGATTAACATTGCCCCAGCAACGGGATATTTCAGGAGAAGATCATGGCCATCGCACCGATGTTCGAGCCCGGACCCCACGCGGACAAGGCCCGCGTGGTCTACGATAAGGACGGCCTGAAACGGGAGTCCTCCGCCCCCTGCCAGCTCAATTGCCCCGCGGGCATAGACGTGCCCTCCTACATCGCCCTCATCGGGCACGGTCAATACGAGCAAGCCATCCAGGTCATCCGGCAGGACAACCCCTTCCCCTGGGTCTGCGGCCTGGTCTGCACCAACCCCTGCGAGTCCTGGTGCCAGCGGCGCTATCTGGACAAGCCCCTGGCCATCAAGGACCTGAAGGGCCTGGCCGCCAAGATGGTCATGGAGAAGGGCCCCGGCTACTACCTGCCCCAGCCCAAGAACCATTTCGAGGAAAAGGTGGCGGTGATCGGCTCCGGGCCGGCCGGACTCACGGCGGCCTATTTTTTGGCCTGGGAGGGCTACCCGGTGACGGTCTTCGAGGCCATGGCCGAGCCCGGAGGGCTGATGATGGCCGGCATCCCCGAGTTCAGGCTGCCCCGTTCGGTGGTGCGGGCCGAGGTCGAGGCCATCAAGGCCATGGGGGTGGAGATCGTGACCAACACCCCCGTGGGCAAGGACCTGACCCTGGACCAGTTGCGGGCCCAGGGCTTCAAGGCCTTTTTCCTGGGCATCGGCGCCTGGAAGGGGATCAAGCTGGGCATCGAGGGCGAGGCCGAATACCCCCAGGTGGTCAGCGCCCTGCAATTCCTCAAGGATGTTTCCTTCGGCATGAAGATCAAGCCCGCCGACCGCGTGGCCATCGTGGGTGGCGGCAACGCCGCCATCGACGCGGCGCGCACCTGCGTGCGCCTGGGCTCATCCTCGGTGAGCGTGGTCTACCGGCGCTCGCGCTCGGAGATGCCGGCCCACTTCGAGGAGATCATTCAGATGGCCGAGGAGGGCATCCATGTCCACCAGTTGACCATCCCCGCCAGGATTCACGGCTCCTACTGCAAGGTGGACTCGCTGGAGTGCCTCATGGCCAACCTGGGCGAGCCCGACGAAAGCGGCCGGCGCCGGCCCGAGCCCATCGAGGGTTCGGAATACAAGATGCCGGTGGGCGCGGTGATTTCGGCCATCGGCCAGGCCCCCAACCTGGAGGAATATCCCGGCCTGGGGGACATCGAGCTGACCAAGAAGGGCACGGTCAAGGTGCAGTCGCCCTTCCAGCGCACCAACCTGCCCGATGTCTTCGCCGGAGGCGACGCCGTGACCGGCCCGGCCACCGTGGTGCAGGCCATCGGCGCGGGCAAGAGGGCGGCGCGGGCCATCCACGCCTTCCTGCGCGGCCTGCCCCTGCCCAGCAAGGCCGTGCCCCGTCCCCGGGAAATGGTCGCGCCCCTGGTGATGACCTACCAGCAGAAGTCCTTCATCCAGCGTCAGGAGAACCCCCTGATCGACCTGGACCGGCGCATGCGCACCTTCGACCGCGTGGAGCTGGGCCTGGACGAGATCGCCGCCAAGCAGGAGGCCAAGCGCTGCATGCGCTGCGACATCTGCGAGCGTTGCGGCAAGTGCGTGGAGGTCTGCCGCGACAAGATCGGCGTGGCGGCCATCTCCTTCTACCACGCCGGCGAAAGCTCGCTGATCCTCAAGGACTACGTGCACGGGCTGCCCCACTGCATCGGCTGCGGCTCCTGCGTCAACATCTGCCCCACCGGGGCCTTGCAAATGGAGGACAGCGGCGACGAGCGCATCCTCATGATGTCGGGCACCATCGTCAATCGCATCAAGTTGCAGCAATGCCAGATGTGCGGCCAGCGCTTCGCGCCCATGGGCCTGCTCAGGAACGTGGACGGCCTGTTGATAAAAAACGTGGACGGCCTGGTGCAGGACATGGGCGCCAGGGCGTTTCACCAGCTGTGCCCCGACTGCCGGCGCCGGCATTTCGCCGACCAGATGCCTGGCCCGCGGACCGAGCCGCGGCCCGGCGAGTCCGTCTGACGCCCGGCGCCCCGGGCGGGGCGCAAACGGGTCGATGGGCGGTGCCGACCGCCGTGGCCATCGCCGGTCAAATGGCGTGACGCCGACAAAAAGCCAAGACGGGCGGGGGCCAACCCCGCCCGTCTTGGTATTCCCGATTGAGGTGCAACTGGTCTTAGGGCGGGGCCTGCTCTCAGGCGCAGACGCGGCCCGCCTGGTGCTCCTGCCAGTGGGGCATGAAATGCATCAGCGAACTGCCCAGGGGCCAGGCCGCCGGCCAGCCCTGGGCCTGCAAGTCCTGGCACAGGCCCGTTAGCTGCGCGAGATTTTCTGGCCCGGGGTTGGACCGGCACAGTCCGTCCACCAGGCTCAAGGCCCGCGCCGTGGCCTGGCGGGCTGGTTCGCCCTGCCCTGCCGGGCGGTCCAGGAGCCGCAAGGCCTGGCGGGTCTGGCGCACCAGGCAGGCCCCCTCGTCCAGGGCCCAGAGGGTGCCAAAGCCGGGGTTGACCCCGGCGGTGATCAGTTCCTCCGGGGCCAGGGGGGTGGCCGCGGCCTCCAGGGGCAGAAACCCCGAGAGCCCCTGGTCCAGGCAGAGGGCGTGAAAACGGGCCGGCTCGCTCAAGCCGCCGGCGGCGTCCAGCACCTGCCACAGATGGGCGCCCATGGGCACCTCCACCAACCCCGGCCGATGGACCTGGCCACCCACGGTGACCAGGCGGGTGCCGCCCTGGCCGTGCATGCCCTGGGCCAGGAAACGCGCCACCCCCAGGCAGAAAACCAGGGTGATCTGGTGCCAGGTTTCCAGGCAGTGCCGCAGCGCCCTGCCGGTCCCGCCCGCGTCCTCGCCTTCCAGGAATTCCAGCTCCAGCCGGGGGGTCTGTTCCTCCAGGGGCCGGTGGGCCAGGTATTGCGCCAGGGCCGCGCGCAAAAAATCGCGCTGGCCCGAGGCCCCGGGGGGAAGTAGCACCCGCGCCCGCGCGGTCTTGAGCGCCAGGGCGGCGATGCTCAAGCCCTCCAAGAGGCCGAAGGGGTTGCCCTGGATCAGCGCCTGGTTGGTCAGGCCCCGGGGGTCGGCCTG
>JAKAGJ010000385.1 GCA_021815655.1 Deltaproteobacteria bacterium
AGCGGCCCGCCCTCGGCACGGCGCACATAGGTCTGGTTCTTGCCCGGCACCTCCACGCCCCAAACCAGGCCCCGCTGGCTGCCGTCGGCCAGGGTGAGGGTCAGGCTGCCCCGGGGCGGCTCCAGACCCAGCTTGGCGGGCTTGAAGTTATTGTCCAAAAAGCCCTGGGCCAGCAGGCCGTGGACTTGCAACAGCAGGTTCTCGGCCTCTTGGGGATCGGCGGGGCCCTGCCCGGCCAGGGTCCAGTCGGGGGCCTGGTCGGGCCGCGCCAGCACCAGGGCCTGGGGGCCGTTCTTCAGTTCCACCCTGCGCACCTGATCCAGGGGGAAGTCCAGCGCCACCTTGTCGCGCAGGTCCAAGAGATTCTTGGCCAGGGCGGCGCGCAGCCCCGCCGGGGCCAGGAGCACCTCCGGCTGGCCGGGACGGGCCAGGTACACCGACTCGCCGGTGGGGCTGACCTCGCCCACCAGCAGGCTGCGGGCCACTCCCTGGCGGTCGGTCAGGGTCAGCTCCAGGCGCGGCGGCTCCAGGCCGAAGGCGGCCCAGGGTCCGGGGTCCCCCAGGCGCTGGCTCACCCGCGCCGTCGCCAAGCCGCTGAGCACCCGCCCCACGGCCATGCCGTCGGCGGCGCAGGCCAGGGGCTTGGTCACCTGCCACTGCCGCCCCTGGCCCAGGCGCTCCAGGAGCAGGGTCTGGGGATAGTCCCGGCCCTTGAACTCCAGGCTCTGCACCGCGCCCAGGTCTTCCAGGTCCAGCAGGCGGCTGGACTTGGTTTCCTCATCCTGCTGGCGCTGGTCCAGATAGTTGCTCAATAGCCAGGCCCCGCCGGCCACCACCAGGATCATCACCCAGGCCAACAGACGCCGGCTGCTCATGCCCGCCTCCGCCGCCGCCGCACCACCGCCACCCCCAGCGCCAGGAAGGCCAGGGGCAGCACCACCACCGGCAGCACCAGGACCGCCAGGCCCTGCCCGGGGGTCAGGAGCAGGGGCTGGTTGGCCTCCTGGCGGGGGCGCAAGGATATAAGGTCCTGTTCCTCGGCCAGATAGCTCACCAAGTTCAAGGCCAGGTCGCGGTTGGCGGCCTGATTGAGGTGCTGGTTGGCCAGGAAACCGGCGTTGCCGATCACCGCCAGGCGCCCCTTGGGGGCCGGGCGCCGCTGGTCCTCGCCGCCGCCCTGGGTGGGCTGGGCGCCGGGCAGTTCCAGCACCGCGCCCAGGCTCAAGGGGCCTTTTAGGTCGCGCCCCTCCTGGAAGCGGGCCTGGCCGGAGCCGCTCTTGAGCCCCTCCAGGTCCTTGGCCCCCCAGGAGGTGGGGCTGGTCCTCAATATCTCCACCCCGGACTCGCCCGGGGGCAGGGGCCGGGCCAACTTGAGGGAACGGGCCAGGGGGAAGTAGCAGATCATGCCCGCCAGGGGCTTGGTCAGGGGATGGTCGCCCAGATCCTCCACGATGGGCCAGGCCGGGCTGGCCCCCACCAGGCTGCTGGAGGGGTCCAGCACCAAGTCGTCGTCCAGAAGCACCCCGCGCTCCTTGAGCCAGGGCGCCAGGCCGGAGTCGTGGTCAGGGTCCAGGAGCAGCAGCAGGCCGCCGCCCCGCCCCAGAAGTCCGGCCAGGGCCTGGGTCTCGGCGGGCATCAGCGGCTTTTTGGGCGCGGCCAGCACCACCAGGGCGGCGTCGGCCGGCACCTGGCCGGCGCTGGCCAAGAGCAGGGGCTTGACCAGATAGTTCTGCTTTTCCACGGCCTGCTTGAACTGCTCCAGCCCTTGCTGTCCGCCGTCCTCGGGGGAGGGCTCGCCGTGGCCGGTGAGCAGGTAGACGGTCTTGCTGCCCTGGCGGGTGAGCCGCAGGAGGGCGCTGGTCAGTTCCTGCTCCTCGGGCGATTTGCAGCGCTCCACCTTGTCGCCCTGGGTGAGCAGCAGGCTGCCGTAGTTGCGCACGTCGTAGCGCCGGGCCAGGCCGGGGTCGCGGTCCGGGTCCACGAACCTATAGGAAAATTGGCGGCTGGCAAAGGCGTACTGCTCCAAGAGGTCGCGCAGGGTTTGGCTGCCGGGTTGCCCCTCGCGGTAGAAGGCATAGGCCTTGACCGGCTCCTTGAGCTTGGCCAACAGCTCCTTGGTCTGGGGGGCCAGGGTGTGGCGGGAGTCCTGGGTCAGGTCCAGGCGCAGGTGGTGTCGGCCGGCCAGGGCCCCCAAAAAAAGCACGATGCCCAGCGCGATCACCAAGGAGGCCCCCGCCCCCAGGCCCAGTCGGGCCGAGCGCCTTTGCCACAACAGCGCCAACTGCCGCCGGCCCAAGATGGCCGCGGCCAGCAGGCATAGCAGGCCGGCGCCGGCGGCCCACAGGCCCCACAAGGGGTTGGAGGCGGCCCAGGCATAATGGGGCATACCAGCGGCAATGAGCCCCAGGCCCAGCCAGCCCAGCAGACGGGCGGGGGTGTTTTTGCCTAGGCTTTCCAACGCTTGGCCTCCAGGACCCGGATGCTGGCGAACAGGAAGAAGCCGATGAACAAGACGAAATAGGCCAAATCGGCGCTGTCGAGCATACCCTTGGCCAGGTTCTCGAAGTGGGCGCTGAGGCTCAAGCCCTGCAACAGCGGACCCCAGGTCTCGCCGGCCAGGCTGGCCGACCAGCGCAGCACCCACAGCAGGAGCACCGCCGCGAAGGCCGTCACCGCGGCCACGATCTGGTTCTCGGTGCAGGCCGAGGCCAACAGCCCCAGGGCGATGAACCCACCCCCCAGCAGGAGCAGGCCCAGGTAGCCCAGGAGCACCAGGGGCCAGTACAGCGGCCCCAGCCAGCCCAAAATGGCCATGTGCAGCAAGGTGGGCGCCAGGATCAGGGCCAGCATGGTCAGGGCCGCCAGGAACTTGCCCAGCACCACCGAGAAGTCGCTCAGGGGGTAGGACAGCAGGAGTTCCAGGGTGCCGGCGCGCTTTTCCTCGCTCAAGAGCCGCATGGTCAACAGCGGGGTCACCAGCATCAAGAGCACCGACATGTTGCCCAAAAGTGGGGCCACCAGCATGTCGTAGAGGTTCAGCCCGGCGCCCATGGGGCTGCGCAGGGCCTGCACGCTGGCCATCGAGTAATACATGGTGCCGGAATAAAAGAAAAACCCGCTGAGAAGCAGGAAGCCCACCCACAACACATAGGCGATGGCCGAATGGAAATAGGCCCCCAGCTCGCGCAGGTATATGGCCTTAAGCGCCCTCATGCCTGGGCCTCCTCCGGCGCCGGGGCCTCCTGGCTGGTGAGCTGCACGAAGACCTCCTCCAGGCTCAAGGAAACCGGGCTCAACTCGATGAGCCCCAGGCCAGCCTCCACCACCGCCCGGGCCAGGGCGGCGCGCACCGCGGGACCGCTGGCCGCCGTAACCCGCCAGGCGCTGCATCCCTCCAGGCCGGCGGGCGTCTCCAGGGGTTCCAGGCCCTGCACCCCCGGCACCCCGGCCAGCAGGTCCTTGAGGGGCTGGGCCTGGGCCTGGGCCACCAGGCGCAGAGTGCTGTGGGCGCCGGCGCCCGGGGCCAACAAAGAGGGTGGCCCCTGGGCCACCAGGCGGCCCTGGTTGATTATCACCACCCGCTGGCAGGTGGCGGCCACCTCCGGCAGTATGTGGCTGGAGAGGATGACAGTTTTCTGCCCGGTCATGTGCTTGATGAGGCTTCTGATCTCCACGATCTGCCCCGGGTCCAGGCCGATGCTGGGCTCGTCCAGGATCAAGACCGGCGGGTCGCCGATCAGGGCCTGGGCCAGGCCCACCCGCTGGCGGAACCCCTTGCTCAGCTGCTTGAT
>JAKAGJ010000386.1 GCA_021815655.1 Deltaproteobacteria bacterium
ATCCTGGACGTGGAGGGAGTGTTCAAGGCGCACGAGGCGCGCCGTGGCTAGGGGTGCGACGGGCACCCCGCTTGGGGCCGGGAGCAGATCATGACACAAGGCGGCGTGGCGACGGAGCAGACGGCGAGCGAGGGGCGCGCCTCCCTGCTGGCTTTGGCCGGCAAATACCTCACCTTCCAGCTGGGGGGCGAGGAATACGGCCTGGAGATACTCAAGGTCCGCGAGATCATCGGCATGCTGGACGTGACCTACGTGCCCCAGACCGAGCCCTTCGTGCGCGGGGTGATAAACCTGCGTGGCAAGGTAATCCCGGTGATCGACCTCAGGCGCAAGTTCGGCCTGGAACACCGCGAGGACGACGATCGCACCTGCACCATCGTGGTGGAGGTGAATAGCGCCAGCGGCCAGCGCCTGTTGATGGGCATCGTGGTGGATCAGGTGCGCGAGGTGGTGAATGTGCGCGGCGAGGACATCGAGCCCACGCCCTCCTTCGGCTCGCACATGGATACCGAATACATCCTGGGCATGGCCAAGGTGGACAGCGGGGTGAAGATACTGCTGGCCATCGACCGGGTGGTGGGCGACAGCCAGTTGGTCCTGGTCTGAGCCGGGACGGCGGCGAGGCGGAAAACACAGCATGTTCAGCGACAGCCCACGCGGCAAGCCGCCCAGCGGCGTCTCTCGGAAGTCCGAGGGCCCAGTGGTGGCCTGCGCGGGCGAGCAGCCCCTGGGCTTGCAGGTCAGCGAGAAGCAGTACCGCCAACTGGCGCAGCTTGTCTATTCCTTGAGCGGCATCAACCTGGGCGACAGCAAGAAGGAACTGCTGCGCGCCCGGCTGGCCAAGCGCATGCGCACCTGCGCCTGCAGCGACGTGCGCCAATACATCGAGCGCCTGGAAGCCGACAAGAGCGGCCAGGAACTGGTGCTGTTCCTGGACTGCATCACCACCAACAAGACCGACTTCTTCCGCGAGCCCCAGCACTTCGATTTCCTGGTGCGCGAGATACTGCCACGCCTGGACAAGCTCTGCGGCCCCAACAACCCTTTTCGCATCTGGTCGGCGGCCTGCTCCACCGGCGAGGAGCCCTACACCCTGGCCATGGTCTTGCGCGAAAACCGCTCCCTTTGGGAGCGCCGGGGGGCCTACATCCTGGCCTCGGACCTCTCCACCAAGGTGCTGGAACACGCCAAGAACGGCATCTACACCCAGGACCGGGTGGCGGACATGCCCCGGCAGATCATCACCAACTATTTCCAGCGCGGCACCAACCGTTGGGTGGGGCACGTGCGGGTGCGCCCCGAGCTGCGTTCCATGGTGCAGTACAAGCGCATCAACCTCATGGACCCCTTTGAGGGCGAGCCGCCCTTCCATGTGATCTTCTGCCGCAACGTGATGATCTATTTCGACAAGCCCACCCAGGAACGCCTGGTGGACAAGTTCCATGACTGCCTGGTGCCGGGAGGATACCTTTTCGTGGGCCACTCCGAGAGCCTCACCGGCATCCGCCACCGCCTGGACTTCGTGCGTCCGGCGGTGTACCGCCGCGAGGGCTAGGGGCGTGGGGGAGCTGATCGTGGTGGGCGTGGGGGAGCTGGCCCTGTGCAACGCCCAAGACGCTCAATTGGTGACCTACGGCCTGGGTTCCTGCCTGGCGGTGGCCATCCATGACGCCAAGGTCCGGGTGGGCGGGGTGCTGCACCTGATGCTGCCTGATTCGCGTCTGGACCCCAGCCGCGCCCTCCAGCGCCCGGCCATGTTCGCCGACACTGGGCTACCCCGCCTGTTCCGCGAGGCCTATGCCCTGGGCGCGCGCAAGGGGCGTCTGAGGGTGGTGGTGGTGGGCGGCAGCAACGTCATGGATAGCTACGGCAGCTTCAACATCGGGGCGCGCAACTACGCTGCCGTGCGCCGCCTGTTTTGGCGCAACAACATCCTCATCGACGCCGAGGACGTGGGCGGCACCGTCAACCGCACCCTGGGCCTGGAGGTGGGCAGCGGCCGGGTGTGGATCAAGACCAACAGCTCCGAATCCAAGGAAATGTGAGCGGCCGGCGGGTGGCGGCCTAATCATCAAGTTTCTCTCGACGGGAATTGCCTGCACATGGCTCTCAGGGTTCTGGTGGTGGACGACTCGGCCTCCATGCGCGCGGTGGTGAAAAAGACCCTGCGCGCGGCGGGGTTTGCCGTGTCCCAGTGCCTGGAGGCCCCCGACGGCCAAACTGCCCTTGAGATGCTGCGCGGCCAGGCCGTGGACCTGGTCCTGAGCGACCTGCACATGCCCCGGATGGACGGCATGGCCCTGCTCAGGGCCCTGAAGCAGGAGGGGCTGGTGCCCCGCTGCTTCATCCTGGTGACCACCGAGGGACGCAAGGAGCGCCTCAAGGAGGCCCTGGCCCTGGGCGCCCGGGGTTTCGTGAAAAAACCATTCCACCCCGAGGGACTGCGCAAGATATTGAGCCTTTTCCTGGGCGAGCCGGACCCAACCCAGTTGGAGCAGGACGGCGAGGGCATGGATTTTTAGCCTTCGGCTGGGCCTTCAGGCAGGAGATAACCCATGGCTTTTCGCTCCGGACAACCCATACGGGTGCTGATCGTGGACGACTCGGCGGTGGTGCGCCAGGTGCTCTCCAAGAGCCTGGCCAGCCAGGCCGACATCGAGGTGGTGGGCACCGCCACCGACCCCTACGTGGCCCGCGACAAGATCGTGCAGTTGGAGCCGGACGTCATCACCCTGGACATCGAAATGCCGCGCATGGACGGCATCACCTTTCTCAAGAAGCTGATGCAGCACCATCCCATGCCGGTCATCATCCTCTCCTCCCTGACCCAAAAGGGCGGGCGCATGGCCCTGGAGGCCATCGAGGCCGGGGCGGTGGAGGTCTTGTGCAAGCCCGGCGGCTCCTTCACCGTGGGCGAGATGGCCGAGCAATTGGCCGAGAAGATCCGCGCGGCGGCCCGCGCCCGGCCCACGGCCATCACCAGCGTCCCCCGGGCCAGCAGCCCCGTGGCCACGGCGGTGACCAACATCGACCTCACCCAGAAGATCGTGGCCATCGGCGCCAGCACCGGGGGCACCGAGGCCATCAAGGAGGTGCTCACCCACCTGCCGGCCACGGTGCCGGGCATCGTGGTGGTGCAGCACATGCCGCCGCGCTTCACCACCGCCTTCGCCGGCCGCCTGGACGGCCTGTGCCCCTTCGAGGTGCGCGAAGCCGAGGACAACGACTCGGTCTACCCCGGACGCTGCCTGATCGCCCCCGGCAACTTCCACATGATGCTCAGGCGCTCAGGCGCCCGCTACTACGCCGAGGTCAAGACCGGACCCATGGTGCACCACCAGCGCCCCAGCGTGGACGTGCTCTTCCGCTCGGTGGCCAAGGCCGCCGGCAAGAACGCCGTGGGGGTGATTCTCACGGGCATGGGCGCCGACGGCGCCGAGGGGCTGGTGCTGATGCGCCAGGCCGGCTCGCCCACCATAGGCCAGGACGAGGCCAGCTGCGTGGTCTACGGCATGCCCAAGGCCGCCTATGAGGCCGGGGGCGTGGCCAAGGTGGTGACGCTCACCGACGTGGCCGCCGAGATCATGCGCCAGGTGGCCACGTTGTAGGTTTGGCCGCCACTGTCCCGGACGGGCGGGGTTTATCCCCGCCCGGTGTTTTTCGGCCTGGCAACTGGGCGCCTGGCCTGGCCGAACCCTGGCGCCAGGCCGCCGGGTGCTTAGCTTTGTTGTATGGGCGTGACCCCAAGGTCCATGCGTAAGCAACTTTTATGCGGCCGGGCA
>JAKAGJ010000387.1 GCA_021815655.1 Deltaproteobacteria bacterium
CAGCTCGGCGATGGGCGGCGCCAGGCCCCGGCCGGTGAGGATGAGGTGCAGGGCCGGCGGGCGCTGTTTGATTACCGCCGCCACCTCCTCGGCCTGGAGCAGGCCGTAGCCAATGACGTAGTTGATCTCATCCAGCACAATCAAGTCATAAGCGCCGCCCAGGATGGCCTGGCGGGCCAGTTCCCAGCCCTGGGCGGCCAGGGCGCGGTCCTCGTCCCAGGACTCCTTGGTCCAGGAAAAGCCGGTGCCCAGGCGGTGCTGGACAATGCCCAGGCGATCCAGGATGGCGCTCTCGCCGGTGGGCAAACCGCCCTTCATGAACTGAAAGAGACAGACCTTGAGCCCCTGCCCGGCGGCGCGCAGGGCCGTGCCCAGGGCCGCCGTGGTCTTGCCCTTGCCCTTGCCGGTGTTGACCAGCACTCGTCCCGCCATGCGCACTCTCCTTGCGGCCCGCGGGCCGTGGCTAATGCCAAGTCGCGATCAAGGCCACGGATGGCTTTGACCGCGCATTGGTGCTATCTAGCCCCGGCCAGCAGGCGGTCCAGCTTGGATTTCAGCGCCGCCAGGGCCAGGGTGTGGGGCTTGATCTTGCCGCGCGCCCGGCCCAGGCGCAGGGCGCCCTCCACCACGTTCTTGGGCACCCGGGGCTGCCGCTCGGGGGGTTTACGCGCCAGGGCCAGGGCCTTGCCCGGGCAGGTGCCCACGCACAGGCCGCAGCCGATGCAGCGATGGGCGGCCAGCACCGCCTTTTCGCCCTCCATGCCTAGGGCCTCCATCTGGCAGCGCTTGACGCACACCCCGCAGCCGGTGCACTTGTCGGTCTCCAGCCGGGCGATGAAGGGACTGGCCACCAGGTCGGCCGGCCGGGGGTGGCGCTTCATGCTTTTGAGCACGTGGCAGCAGTCGCCGCAGCAGCAGCAGATGTTGATGACCTTCTGGGAGTTGCTGGGTTGCAGCACCAGCCCGGCCTTGTCGGCCTGCTTGAGGATGGCCAGGGCCTGATCCACGTCGATGCGCCGGCCCAGGCCATTGTTCTCGTAATAGTCCACGCCCATGCCGAAGACCAGGCAGGTTTCCTCGGGCTTGTCGCAGCCCTGGCCCTTGAGCTTGTGCTCGCGGCGGCAGATGCAAGGGGCCACCAGGAGCTTTTTCTGGCGTTTTACGATCTCCTCGGCCCGCTCGTAGTCCATCACCTGGTGCTCGGCGGAAAGGCTCCTGCCCACGGGGATGGTGCGAAGCTGGGGCGCTGCCTGCCAGGCCCGCATGTCGAACAGCGTGGGGATGTACTCGTTCATGTCGGCGATGAGTTCTGGGTCCAGGTCGTTGACGTGGTACTCCCAGATGCCGATGACGTACTGGGCGGCCATGTAATAGGCCGCGCCCTGGTGCTCGTAGCGGAAGATCAAGCCCTTCCTGGCCATTTCGTCCAGGCGGCGGCCAGCCTCGTCGGGCGTGATTGCCGCCCGCCGGGCGATGACCTTGGCCTGCTCGGGGATGAGGGTGACCTTGACGGCCAGCAGGGCCTCGTCCTGGTTGAACAGGCGGCGCAGGATGCGCTGCTCCACACCGCTCTTGGTGGGCGGATAGCCGCCGGGCAGGCTGTCCAGGTGGCGGGCCAGCTTCTGATAGGCATCCATGGGCATGATCGGCTCCGGGCTGAAGGCGGGCGGGCGCCGAGTTGAGTTTAGCATGGGCGTGGCTTGGCTCACAGGGGAAAGGGGGACGGGACAGGGGGATATCTAGGAAAGGCGTGGGGCAAGTTAGCGTAGCGTAACCCGCCTTCGGCATAACCGTTTCTGCCTGCGGCACCCGAACGACAAGCCTGCTCCGGGCCACCCGCCCCGCCAACCTGCCCCCCGATTGGAGCCAAGCTCAATTGCGGGAATAGGCCAGCACGTCTTTCTCAAACTCGGCGATAATACTATCAGTTAAAGAGGGGCGTACCGTGGCCATGATCTTCATGATCGTGTCGTTGGTTACCCGGAAGTCCTTTTTGTCCGCCAGCTCCTGTTCAAAGGCAAATTGCGCAACCAGCTGAAAAATATATTCAATATCCGCCGGAGTGAAGCGCGTCGTCATTTTGGCGAGACTTTCAATATCGATATCCCCGGTATTTATCCGGGAAAGATAGTATTCCAGGATGGTTTTTCTTTCATCGTCATTCAGGACACCCACGGGGATGATGCAATCAAAACGGCCAGGGCGAAGCAGAGCTACATCTAATTCACGAATATAGTTCGTGGCGCATACAAGTAGGACTTTGTTCCCGTGATTCTTCAGGAGGGGAACCTGCTTTAGGAACTCATTGGTAATTGACTTGTCAATTCGTGTTGCTGAATCTCTACTGGCTGCCAGTTCTTCAAACTCATCGATGAATATGACAACTTCCTCCAAATTGCGCGCCTTTTCCATGATAACGCG
The DNA here is from genome assembly GCA_021815655.1 of Deltaproteobacteria bacterium. Lineage (GTDB taxonomy): Bacteria > Desulfobacterota > Desulfarculia > Desulfarculales > Desulfarculaceae > JACRDC01. Next base: position 2,422 of record JAKAGJ010000387.1, read on the forward strand.
CAAATTGGCACCCACATTGTCTACGCCGTCCACCATGAGCATGCTGGGAACTATCTCAACGTACCACCATGAAAGCACCCCCGCGATAGCTTTCACGAAATGGGTCTTGCCGGTACCAGGCGGTCCAAAAAATATTATCGTTTTGGGAGGAATAACTCCATGCTTTTTGGCCAGGGCCTCTTCAGTCAATGGCAGGATTATCTTGCGTTGCACCAATTGTTTGGGTGGCTGAGAATCAGCGATGGTATCCCATAGCTCTCTATTGAAAACCTGCGCGCCCAATTCGCCCAGGATGTCTACTCTTTTATAGGACATATATTCTTTGATGGCTTGTTCCATATTGTCAACAAAATCAACACAGGCGGTGCGCAATCCCACATCACGCCCTAATTTCTCGGAGAGAAGCCACTTATGTTGCAAGATTTTTGGCCATAGATCAGCGGCAATATCCGGATCAAATTTCGCCCCGCTGATCTCAAATATTTTGCTGGCCAATGTTTGTGGCGACATCGCCTCATCAGTGTTGTCCATCATAAGCTCTCTCTGAAATGGGCTTGTGTCATTGCTTGATTATAACCACATGATTAGCTGCCTGAGTTGAGGAGAGCGAGGCGGGTTACGCTTCACTAACCGCCCCTCTTTCCTTGTTGCCTCTCTACCCCCGCTGCCCCTGGATCAGCACCGTGATCTCCTGCACCGAGTCCTGCAACGACGAGGCCTGGGCCTTCAACTCCTCGGCGGCGGCGGCCGATTCCTCGGCATGGGCGGCGGTCTGCTGCACCACGCGGTCCATCTGGCTCATGGCTAAGGCCACCTGCTCCACGCCTTGAGCCTGCTCGCGGCTGGCGCTGGCGATCTGGCCGATGAGCCCGCTGACCTGGCCGCTGGCCTGGCGAACCTCCTGGAAGCCGGTCTGGGTGGCCCGCACCAGGGTGGTGCCGTCGTTGATGCGCTGCACGGTCTGCTCGATCAATTCCTGGGTGTTGCGGGCGGCCTCGGCGGCGCGCAGGGCCAGGGAGCGCACCTCGTCGGCCACCACGGCAAAGCCAGCCCCGGCCTCGCCCGCGCGGGCGGCCTCCACCGCGGCGTTCAGGGCCAGCAGGTTGGTCTGGAAGGCGATCTCGTCGATGGAGCGCACGACCTTGTCGATCTGGGCGCCGGCCTCGGCGATCTGGGTCATGGCTTGGGCCATCTCGTTCATGGAGCCGCCCGCCTGGTCCATGGACTGGCCGGCCTGGCTGGTGATGTCATTGGCCTGGCCCGCGTGCTCGGCGGTGCCCTTTATCATGGAGTTCATCTCCTCCAGGGAGGCCGAGGTCTCCTCCAGGGCGGCGGCCTGCTGGGAGGCG
>JAKAGJ010000388.1 GCA_021815655.1 Deltaproteobacteria bacterium
GCCGGTGATGTAGGCGGCCTCGTCGGAGGCCAGGAAGACAAAGGCCGGGGTGATGTCGTCGGCCTCGGCGAAGCGTTTGAGCAGGATGCGGTTCATGTAGATTTCCTTGAGCTTCTCGTCGCTGCGGATCTTCTCGGTCATGTCCGTGGCCACGATGCCCAGGCTCAGCACGTTGACGCAGGTGGAGGAGCGGGCCATCTCGCGGGCGATGGACTTGGTCAGGCTGATGACGCCGCCCTTGGCCGCCGAGTAGTTGACCTGCCCCACGGTGCCCACCACCCCGGCCACGCTGGTGACGTTGATGATGCGCCCGTGCTTGTGGGCGGTGAGGTGGGGATGGGCGGCCTTGGTCATCAGCCACACCGCCTTGAGGTGAATGTCCAGCACCGCGTCCCAGGAGGCCTCGTCCATCTTGTGCAACATGCCCGGCCGGGTGAAGCCCGCGTTGTTCACCACGATGTCCAGGCCGCCCAGGTCGTTGACCGCCGCGTTCACCAGGGCCTGGCAGCCTTCCCACTGGGCCACGTCGGCCTTGACCGCCACGGCCTTGCCGCCGAAGCCCTCGATCTTCTTCACCACCTCCAGGGCCGGACCCTGGGAGGAAGAATAGTTCACCACCACGTCGGCGCCCTCACGGCCATAGGCCAGGGCCACGGCCGCGCCCACCCCCCGGGAGGCCCCGGTGACGATGGCTTTTTTGCCTTTAAGGCGCATCTGCTCTCCTCCTGCTCGCCCCCGGCCCAGGCATACCAATCCCTGCTGCCGGTCAATTAGTGGCTTTGTAACTTCAATATAGCTATGTTGTAACTATTTCGCCCAAACCCCGGCACTTTGTCAAGTCAAAAAGAGAGGCCCGCCCCGGCTGGCTCCCGGGTGGCGAAGCGTATTTTTCGGGCCCACGGACTCAGGCGGCACTTGCCAAAGTGGGATGGAGGGTTGTAGTAGAATAAATGGCATTGCAGGGCTGGCCGTAGACCGCCCCTGGCCACGGCACCCCAGCAGCCCACGAGGAACCGCATGGACCCCCAACAACCGCCCCAGCCGGCCGCCCCCGCCCCGGCCTCCCTGCCGCCCCGCAGGCCCTCCCGCTGGCCCTGGGTGCTGACGCTCCTGGTCACCGGCCTGGCCATGTTCCTGCTGTGGTACTCCCTGGGCGAGCCGCCCTCCTCCGGGCCGGCCAAGCCGGCCGCGTCCCCGGCCGCCAAGGGCCAACCGGGGCCGGTAATCCCGCCGCCGGCGCCCAGCCAGCAGGGTCCGGTGGTGGACGTCACGCCAGAGCCTCCCGGCGAGGAGCCCGCCCTGCCCTCCAAGGAGCAGGTGGAGCGCAAGGAGCCCTACGGCCTGGAGAAATCCCTGGACGCCGTGGTGCGCTCCGACGAGAGCATCAAGCTGGGCAACCAGCAGGTGCCCGTGGCCGAGCTGGAGCGCAAGCTGGTGGTGGAGGGGCGCGGCGCCCTATTGGACAAGCCCCTGGGCAAGAACCAGCAGATAACCGCCTGGGGCGTGCACGCCGTGCGCCCCGGCGAGAGCCTGTGGAAGATACACTACGCCCTCTTGCGCGAATACCTGGCCCACCGCGGCCAGAACCTGCCGGCCCACGCCGACCAGCCCACCCGCCAGGGCACCTCCTCGGGGGTGGGCAAGGTGCTGAAGTTCGCCGAGCACATGGTGGGGGTGTACAACCTGAAGACCGGCCACATGTCCCGCGACCTGGACCTCCTGGAGTCGGGCGAGAAGGTGGTGGTCTTCAACCTCAGCGAGATTTTCGACCAGTTGGCCCAGATACAACCCCAGGACCTGAACGGAGTCATGTACGACGGCCGGGTGCTGCTCTTCCCCCAGCGCGAAAAGCCGCCAGCCCAGCCCAAGCCCTGAACCGCCGTAGGGGCCGGCCCCGGAAGGAGCAACATGCCCGTCGGACTAGTTCACGACCCCATCTTTCAGGAGCATGATCCAGGGGACTTTCACGTGGAATCCCCCCGGCGCCTGGAGGTTTTGGAACAGGCCCTGGCGGCCTGGCCCGGCCTGAAGATGTGCCTGAGCCTGCCCCCGCGCCCCGCCACCCGCGACGAGATAGGCCGGGTGCACACCGCCAACCACATCCAGCGCATCGCGGGCACCGCCGGCCGCTCGGCCAGCCTGGACCCCGATACCGGCACATCGTCCCAGTCCTACGAGGTGGCGCTCTTGGCCGCCGGCTCGCTCATAGACCTGTGCGACGCCGCCCTGGAGGGGCACGTGCAGCACGGCATGGCCCTGGTGCGCCCGCCGGGGCACCACGCCACGCCAGAGCGGGCCATGGGCTTCTGCCTGTTCAACAACGTGGCCATCGCCGCCTCCCACCTGCTGGCGGTCAGGGGGCTGGAGCGGGTGCTGGTGGTGGACTGGGACGTGCACCACGGCAACGGCACCGAGGACTGCTTCTCCCGCGACGAGCGCGTCCTCTATTTTTCGGTGCATCAGTCGCCCATGTACCCCGGCACCGGGCCGGCGGCCATGGTGGGCTCCGGCCCCGGCCTGGGCTACACCATGAACGTGCCCATGCTGGGCGGCCAGCAGGACTCCGACTACTTGCGCGTCTTCCAGGACCTCCTGGACCCCGTGGCCCGGGCCTTCGCCCCCCAGTTCATCCTGGTCTCGGCCGGCTTCGACGCCCACCGCGAGGACCCCCTGGGCGGCATGGAGCTGCGCAGGGGCGGCTACGCCGGCATGACCAAGATACTGATGGACATCGCCCAGGATTACTGCCCCGGCCGGGTGGTGCTCAGCCTGGAGGGCGGCTACCAGCCGGCGGCCCAGGCCCGTTCGGTGCTGGCGGTCCTGGCCACCCTGCAAGGCGACACCATGCTGGCCCAGGCCTGTCTGGAGGCCGCCCGCCAGGCCGAGCCCTCGGCGGCCCTGCAACGCGCCAAGGCCATCATGGCCAAGTACTGGGCCGTCTTCGAGGGCCTGTAGTTGCCAGCCCGCGGGGGGCGTGATAAAAAGGCAGTTGCCTTACAATATTCCGCTTGCCCAAAGGTGCCGTCATGAAGATCACCCCCGAGGAAGTGGCCCACGTGGCCGCCCTGGCCCGGCTCAGGCTCAACCCCGAGCAGAGCGCCAAGCTCACCGGCCAGCTCAACGACATCCTCACCCACATGGACAAGCTGGGGGAGTTGGACACCAAGGGCGTGCCCAGCACCAACCACGCCCTGGCGCTCACCGGCGCCATGCGCCCCGACCAGGCGCGCCCCTCCCTGGAGCGCCAGGCCGGCCTGGCCAACGCCCCGGCCAGCGACGGCGTGAGCTTCATCGTTCCCCGGGTGATATAGCGAGAGGGCCATGGAACTGCACCAACTCACCCTGGCCCAGGCCCGCGACCTGCTGCGCCGCCGCGAAATCTCCTCGGTGGAACTGACCCGGGCCATGATCGCCCGCCAGGAGGCCACCGAGCCCAGTCTGCACTCCTACCTGGCCCGCACGCCAGAGCTGGCGCTGGGGCAGGCCCAGGCCGCCGACCAGGCCCTGGCCGACGGCACCGCCGGCCCGCTGACCGGCATCCCCGCCGGCATCAAGGACGTCATCTGCACCCAGGGCGTGACCACCACCGCCGCCAGCCGCATCCTCGAGAACTTCGTGCCGCCCTACGACGCCACCCTGGTGGCCCGGCTCAAGGCCGCCGGCATGGTCATGTTGGGCAAGCACAACATGGACGAGTTCGCCATGGGCAGCTCCACCGAAAACTCGGCCTTTTTTGCCACCCACAACCCCTGGGACCTGAAAGCCATC
>JAKAGJ010000389.1 GCA_021815655.1 Deltaproteobacteria bacterium
CGGGGTGATATCCATAAATCAATCTAGCACAGCGCCACGGCTTATGCCTACCCCTGGTAGGGCACCGGCACCCTGGTGTATAACAGTGCCCAGCCAGTCGCCAACAGGAGGATGCCGTGCGGGTGAGCATGTATTACAGCAACCGGGACGTGCGCCTGCAAGAGATGCCCCAGCCCCAGGCCGGACCGGGTGAGCTGCTCATCAAGGTCATGGCCAGCGGCATCTGCGGCTCCGACGTCATGGAGTGGTACCGCCGCGACAAGGTGCCGCTGGTGCTGGGGCACGAGGTGGCCGGCCAGGTGGTGGAGGCGGGGGAGGGCGTGGAGCGCTTCAAGGTGGGCGACCGCGTGGCCGTGACCCATCACGTGCCCTGCAACACCTGCCATTACTGCCTGAGCGGCCACCACTCCATGTGCGAAACCCTGCTGAAGAAGACCAAGTTCCACCCCGGCGGCTTCGCCGAGTACCTAAGGGTGCCGCCCATCAACGTGGACCGGGGCACCTTCCCGGTGCCGGGGCATGTCTCCTACGAGGACGCCTCCTTCATGGAGCCCCTGGCCTGCGTGCTCAGGGGGCAGAAGCAGGCCGGCCTGCGCCCCGGGCAGACGGTACTGGTCTTGGGCGCGGGCATCTCGGGCTTGCTGCACATACCCCTGGCCCGGGTGCTGGGGGCCGGCTTGGTCATTGCCGGCGACACCATCCCCTTCCGCCTGGGCAAGGCCCTGGAGATGGGCGCCCACCACGCCTTTTTTGCCGACGAGGGCCTCCTGGACAAGGTACGCGAGGTCAACCGGGGGCTTCTGGCCGACCTGGTGATCATCTGCTTCGACGGCTTCATCCCCCTGGCCTTGAAGGCCGTGGAGCGCGGCGGCACCGTGCTCTTTTTCGCCGGGGCCGCCGAGGGCGCCTGCATCCCGGCCTGCATCAACGACATCTTCTGGCGCACCGAGGTTACGCTCACCAGCTCCTACGCCGGCGCGCCGGCCGACTGCGACCAGGCCTTGCGCCTTATCGCCTCCGGCGGCGTGCCCGTGGGGCGTCTGGTCACCCACCGCTTGGGCCTGGACCAGGCCCACGAAGGCTTCCGGGTGGTCTGCGACCCGGTGGCCAACGATTGCGTCAAGGTCATCATCCAGCCCCACGCCGACTAGCCATGGCTGCCAAGGGCACAGCCACGCCGGCGGCTCCGGCCTTCGCCGGCCAATACAGCGGCCCCTCGCGCTGGTGGGCCATGCTGGGCGTGGGCTTGGGCGTCTTGATGGCCACCATCGACGTCAGCATCGTCAACATCTCCCTGCCCACCCTGGTGGAGCAACTGCACACCGACTTCGCCACCGTGCAGTGGGTGGTGCTGGGCTATACCCTGGTCATCACCTCCCTGATGCTGGCCACCGCCCGCCTGGGCGACATGGTGGGAACCAAGAGGCCCTACCTCCTGGGCCTGGGGCTTTTCTCCCTGGGCTCGCTGCTGTGCGGCCTGGCCTCCACGGCCGGCTGGCTCATCGCCTTCCGGGCCTTCCAGGGCCTGGGCGCCGCCTGCATGCAGGCCCTGGGGGTGGCCATCATCACCATGATCTTCCCGGCCAGCCAGCGGGGCCGGGCCCTGGGGGTGGTGGGGGGCATCGTGGCCACGGGCCTGGCCCTGGGGCCGCCCCTGGGCGGGCTCCTTATCGGGTTCTTCGGCTGGCGCTCGGTGTTTTTGGTGAACCTGCCCCTGGGCGCCCTGGCCTGGTTCCTGGTGGTGCGCTACGTGCCCCTGTCGCCGCCCGGCCAGCCTGGCCAGCATTTCGACCTGGCCGGGGCGGGCGTGCTCATGGCCTGCCTGGTCAGCTACGCCCTGGGCATGACCTGGGGCCAGTTGCACGGCTTCGACGCCCCCCTGACCCTGGGGCTCCTGGGCTTGGCCGGCTTAAGCCTGGCCGCCTTCGTGGCCCTTGAGCTCAAACTCGCCCAGCCCATGGTGGACCTCACCCTCTTCAAGGATCCCCTGTTCAGCCTCAACCTGCTCATGGGCCTCTTGAGCTTCATCCAGTTGGGCGGGGTGGTGGTGCTGCCCTTCTTCCTGGAACTGGTGCAGGGCTACTCCACCCAGCAGGCCGGCCTGGTCATGATGACCGTGCCGGTGAGCATGGGCCTGGTCTCGCCCTGGGCGGGCTGGCTGTCCGACCGCTACGGCTCCCGGGGCATCAGTCTCCTGGGGCTTCTGCTGCTGGCCCTGGGCACCCACGGGGTCAGCACCCTGCGCCCCGGGGTCTCCCTGGCGGCCTACATCCTACACATCATGCCCGTGGGCCTGGGCATGGGCCTGTTCCAGTCGCCCAACAACAGCGCCATCATGGGCCGGGTGCCCCCCCACCGCGTGGGCGTGGCCTCGGGCCTGTTGTCCCTGGCCCGCACCCTGGGCAACACCTCGGGCCTGCCCCTGATGGGCGCCGTATTCAGCCATGCCGTGTTGGCCTCCGCCCACCTGCCGGCGCGAGCCGCCATCACCCAGGCCCCCAGGGAGGCCCTGGCCGCCGGCCTGCGCGGGGCCTACCGCGTGGCCACCCTGCTGGCGCTCATCGCCGCCGGCTTGTCCCTGTGGGCCTGGTTCCTGGACCGGCGGCCCGGCGCCGGGGATGGCATGAACAGCTCGATTTAGGCTGTTGCACTGGCCGGGCCGGGCGCCCCTCTGGCAAAAGGCGTGTTGGGCTGTCCTGTGCCTCCAATCTGACTTATAGACCCCCGGTGGAGCCGGTCGGTTCCCCCGGGAGCGCTGCCAAGGGTTGTGTTCCCGCGGGCAGTTGCGCTAAATTTATATAGATAAGAATTCACAACCCACTCCGCCTTGCCGCGGTCAGATAAAATCGAGGAGAGCGCACATGTCCGCCGCCAAGCCCGCAGGTTTCGACAAGGCCCTGTCCGTGGGCCGTCCGCCCAATATCGTAAAGCTTTTTCCCAACTCCCAGGCGCTGATCGTCAGTGGCAAGGTAATCGACGCCGCCCTGCTGAAAAAGGGCCAGGCCATGACCATCGCCGCCAACGGGCGCAACCATCTGGTGATCCGGGGGGCGCTCATGGCCGCCCAGCGCGCCAACGCGGCCATCATCATCGAGATAGCCAAGAGCGAGGGCGGGGCCAAGGCCTACTGCGCCACCACCTATTGGAACATGGCCAGCCAGGTGGACCAGCTCATGAACGAACTGGGCATCACCGTGCCCGTGGCCGTGCATGCCGACCACTACGGCATCAAGGGACCCAAGGACATCGCCCAGGCCAAGGTGGAGATCCCCACCATGTTCGAGGCCGGCATCACCTCCATCGCCATCGACGCCTCCCACCTGCCCGACGCCGACAACCTGCTGGCCTGCATCGAGCTTAGGCCGCTGATCCCGGACTGGGCCGGCCTGGAGACCGAGGTGGGCGAGATCAAGGGCAAGGAGGGGCTGTCCACGGTGGACGAGGCCTTGTTCCTCATCAAGGGGCTCAACGCCCATGGCATCTTCCCCAACTGGATCGCCCTGAACAACGGCACCGCCCACGGCATCCAGTCCAGCGACCTGGGCATCCAGGTGGAGCTGACCAAGGAAATCCACAAGGCCCTGGAGCCCTACCGCGTCTCCGGCGCCCAGCACGGCACCAGCGGCAACGACTCGGCCCGCCTGAAGCGCATCGCCGGCGAGACCAACACCACCAAGGCCAACGTGGCCACGGCCCTGCAGATGCTCACCTGGGGCGTCAAGGTCAACGACTTTGGCAACGCCGAGCTGGACGAGAACAAGCAG
>JAKAGJ010000390.1 GCA_021815655.1 Deltaproteobacteria bacterium
CTACCTCATCAACGCCCTCTTGGGCTCCCTAGGGGCCAAGGGCGGCCTGACCCTGGCGCCGGTTCCCGAGGACCTGGGGCGCAAGGGCCTCAACAAGCTCACGGAGCTGTTCCTGGCCGTGGACGAGAAGCGCGCCGACGGCGTGGGCTCCAAGTATCCCCAGTTTGAGGGCGGCCCGGGATTGTTGCATATGGCCTTCAAGGCCATGGAAAGCGGCGAGCCCTACCCCATCAAGGGCTACATCGCCTGGCAGCATGATCCCCTGGGCTCCCACCCCGAACCCGAGAAGCTGGCCAAGATATTCGGCAACCTGGATGTGCTGGTGTGCGTCACCTCCAGCTGGTCGGCCACCGCCTGGCAGGCCGACGTCATTCTGCCGCTGTCCAGCTACCTGGAGCGCGAGAGCATCGTGGCCCTTTGGGAGGGCCTCAAGCCCAGCTTCGTCCTGCGCCAGCGCTGCCAAGCGCCGCGCTTCGACAGCAAGGCCGACTGGGAGATCGTCTCCGGTCTGGCCTCGCGCCTGGGGCTCAAGCCCTTGGCCTTCACCGCGGCGGAAGAAATCTGGAACTACCAGCTGGAAGGCACCGGCTACCGCCCCGAGTCCTTTGACGCCAAGGGCTTCGTGGAGTTGGTCAACCAGCCGGTTTACCCCGGCATGGCCGGCCTGAAGCTGGCCACTCCCTCGGGCAAGATCGAGGTGGCCAGCGAAAAGTGGCGCCGCGAGGGCATCCCCTCCATGGGCCCCTACGCGCCCAAGCCGGTGCCTCCCAACGGCTTCTTCCGGTTGACCATCGGCCGCTGCGGCCTGCACAGCCAAGGGCATACCGTTAACAACCCCCGGTTGCATGCCCAGATGCCCGAGAATCTCCTGTGGCTCAACCAGGCCGTGGCCTCGCGCATGGGCATAGAGGACGGCGACCGCGTGGTGATCGCCGCGGGCGAGCGCTCGGGCAAGATAAAGGTCAAGCTCACCGAGTTCATCCACCCCGAGGCCGTCTTCATGGTCCATGGCTTCGGGCGCGAGCTGCCTGTGGAGTCTCGGGCCAAGGGTCGGGGCATGGCCGACAACCTGCTCATGGAGGGCGGGCTGGAAAAGTGGGACCGCGCCGGCGGCGGTCTGGCCTTGCAGGAGCAATTCGTGGAGGTGCGCAAGGTCTAGGCTGGCGGTCCGGGGAGATGCCGGGCCAGGCGGGGGAGCGTGATCTCGCGCCCCCTGGGCCCCGCCGGCCCGGCGCCATAGCCAGCGCTTTAGGTAAAGACTGCCAAGACCGGCCTTCTTGAGCCGTGGGAAATGCCATGAGCCAATACTTGATTAAGCTTGATCCGCAAAGATGCATCAGTTGCAAGGCCTGCGAGGTTCAGTGCCAGACCAAGAACCAGCTGCCGGCCGGGGCCAAGCTGGGCGTGCTGATCAGCGCCGGGCCGCTCATGGCCTCGGGCAAGCCGCAGGTCGTCTCGGCTTTCATGCCTTGCTTCCACTGCGAGGAGCCCTGGTGCGTGGCCGCCTGCCCCAATGGCGCCATGATTAAGCGGGAAGAAGACGGCCTGGTCTACGTGGACAAGGACCTGTGCGTGGGCTGCCGGGCCTGCATCCAGGCCTGCCCCTGGAACGTCCCCCATTTTGACGAGACCACGGGCAAGGTCATCAAGTGCGACTATTGCCGCGACCGCATCGAAGCCGGGCAGTTGCCGGCCTGCGTGGCCGGGTGCACCACTCATGCCTTGAGCTTCTCCAAGCCCAACGAGAATGTGCGCAAAGCCCGGGCCGTATACGCCATTTCCTTGCTCGCCAACCCCCAGGCCAAGTAGGGCAACAGACTGTTACCGCATAAATAAACACGTAACTTCGCTCCGTTGGCTAAAAGCGGGCAGGGGGCTTGAAAATCTGCCAGGGGCTGTAGCATGCTGGAATTAGAAGCGAGGTGTGGACACATCACTCGCGCTAGCCTCGGAGGGACCACCTCCTCTAGTGGTTCGCCTCACCCTCCCGGCATCAACATGGCAATCGCCCCCATCTCGTGACCCGGCCCGGCGGCCAAACGCTTTTGACATGGCTTTGTTGAACGCCAGGTGACAACCCCTGGCCACCTGTCCGTCCAAGCTGGGGACCGCCGGGGATGAGGTCAGTGTTGGCCCCGCCACGCTGGGGGACTGGGCGGGAATCCAGCGTCGCCGACCCTGCATACCGAACGCTGTCAATAGGAAGGAGGGAACCAGTATGACCAAGCAGGAGTTCTTCCAACGGTTTTTATTAGCGCTGGCGGACGTGCACGGATCCATGGATCAGAAGGTCACCGAGGAGGCCGTGGTGCGTGGGGTCACCAATCTTTTCGGTGCCCGCGGGGCCAGCCTGATGCTCTTTGACCCCTGCGAGGAAACCCTCTTGATATCGGCCAGCTTCGGTCTGAGCGACGCCTACCGCGCCAAGGGGGCCATCAGCCCCAAGAAGAGCCTGGGCGAGACCGTTCACCGCAATCCGGTGGTGGTGCGCGACATCAGCCAGGACCCCAACGTGCAGTACCGCGAGGCCGCCATCCAGGAGGGCATCAAGAGCATCATCGGCGTGCCCCTGTCGGCTGGCTACGTCCTGGTGGGGGCGTTGCGCTTGTATTTCGCCGAAACCAAGGACATGACCCCCGAGGAGATGGATTTCCTCAAGGCCTTTGCCTTGCAGGCCGGCCTGGCCCTCAAGAAGAGCTTCTACTTTGCCTCCATGCGGTCCTCCTCCACCGAGATCCACCGCGTGCCCTCGCTGAACTTCAAGGAGGCCTTGCAGGCCCTGGTCAAGACCGCCGCCCAGTATGGGCATGCCCTGGGCTGCGCCCTGCTCCTGGCCGACCGCGTCAAGGGTACCCTGGGCAGCGTCACCAGTTGGGGCTTAAGCGATACCTACCTCAAGAAGGGCCCGGTTTCCGTGGGCCTGAGCCTGGGCGAGATCAACACCGGTCAGCCGGTGGTCATCTCCAGCGTGGCCAACGACCCCCGCGTGCAATACAAGAGGGAGGCCGCTTCCGAAAACGTGCGGGCCATTATCGGCCTGCCGGTGTGGGTGGGGGACAACCTGGCCGGCGCCTTGCGGCTCTACTACGCCTTCGAGTTCGAGCCGGACCAGGATGACATGTTGTGGATGGAGTTCATCTCCCATCAGGCCGGCATGGCCCTGGAGAAGAATCAGCTGCTCAGTCAGCTCAAGGACAAGCAGGAGTGGTACAAGAACGTGTTGAGCGATTTCGACCGCTGACCCGGCAGGCTGTTGAAAAGCGGCTTGCCTGGGCTTGCCCAGAGTACGCGTGAATGTTGAACCACGGGCGGGGATTTCCCCGCCCGTGTCCTTTGTTCGGCGTCCGGCTGGCCGACCTGGTGAAGCGTGACTTCACCGCCAGCCGTCCCAACGAGCGCTGGGTTGCTGACCTGACCTACGTGGCCACCTGGCGCGGTTTTGTGTTCGCGGCTTTTGTGATCGATGTGTTCGCCCGCATGGTCGTGGGCTGGCGTGTTTCCGCTTCCCTGCGCACCGAACTGGCCCCGGACGCATTGGAGCAGGCATTGTGGGCTCGCCCGCGCATCGACAACCTGGTGCACCACAGCGATCGCGGCGTCCAGTACGTCTCGATCCGCTACAGCGAGCGTTTGGCCGAGGCAGGCATTGAGCCCTCGGTCGGCAGCGTGGGGGACTCCCATGACAACGCCTTGGCCGAGACCATCAACGGCCTTTACAAGACCGAAGTGATCCGCCGGCGCGGCCTGTGGCGCCAGATCGAG
>JAKAGJ010000391.1 GCA_021815655.1 Deltaproteobacteria bacterium
GTCCCTGGATGCATATTTCGCCCTCCTGCCCCTGGGGCAGGGGACGCCCCTCCGGGTCCATGATGGCCACCTCCACCGAGCCCGGCGGGGTGCCCACCGACCCCACCTTGTGGTGGTAGTAGTGGTTGTAGGTGACCATGGCCGCCGATTCGGTCATGCCGTAGGCCTCGTGGATGTCCAGGCCGGTGGCCGTCTTCCAGGCGCGCACCAGCTCCAGGGCCATGCTGGCCGCCGCCGACATGCAGTAGCGCACCGCGCCCAGGCGGGCCTTCAGGTCGCCAAGCCCCAGGAGGCGCACATAGATGGTGGGCACCGCGTAGAACTTGGTGACGCCTTGGTCCCGGAAGGCCTCCAGTACCTTGTCCAGGTCGAAACCCGGCAGGAGGACCAGGGCTCCCGCCGAGAGGATCGTGGAGTGCATGATGTGCACCTGGCCGAACACGTGGTTGAGCGGCAGAAAACACAGGGCCCGGTCGGTCTCGCTGGAGCGCTCCTGGCGGGCCACGTTGTGGGCCGAGGTCATGATGTTCTCGTGGCTGAGCATCACCCCCTTGGGCCGGCCGGTGGTGCCTCCGGTGTAGAGCACCGCCGCCGTGTCCGAGCGCAGGCGTTCCACGGCCGGGAAGGCCTCGCCGCCCAGGGCCAGGAGATGGCTGAACTCCAGGTCGCCACCCGGAGCCACCACCTTCTCCAGATAGGGCAGGTCGCCGCGCTCGCCGATCTCGGCCAGGCGCGAGTCGGTGGTGACGAGCAGGCGGGGCCGGCAGTCGTCCAGGACAGGCAGGAGTTCATCCCGGGGCAGACCGGCGAAAAGGGGCACGGCCACGCAGCCGGCCTTCAAGGCACCGAAATAGGCCACAAGCCAGTCCAGGCCGTTGGGCAGGCAGATGCCCACCATCTCGCCCGGGCCCAGGCCCAGGGCGGTGAGTCCGCCGGCCGCCCGGCTAGCCAGTGCCTCCAGCTCGGCGTAGGTCACGACCCGCCCGGCGGCCAGCGCCGCCGGGTTATCGGGAAAGTGGCGGGCCGCGTTTTCCAGGTTGCGCGCCAGGTTCATCTCGGTTCCCCCTTTCCTATGACGGTCCTAGCAGGAGGTTTGGCACGACGGTGGAGAGCCATGGCACGAAGGCCAGTATGAAGAGAGCGATGATGTAGATGATGAGTGAGGGAGTGATGGCCTTTGATACCTGGACGAAGTCTAGCCTGGTGATGGCCTGTGCGGTGTAGAGGAGGAGGCCCAGGGGCGGGGTGATGTATCCGATGCCCAGTCCGACGGTGAAGAGCAGGCAGTAGTGTATGGGGTCCACGCCCAGTTTTTGGGCGATGGGCATCATGATGGGGACCAGGATCATGATGGCGCCGATCTGGTCCATGAAGGTTCCGATGATGAGGAGCACCACGATGGTGAAGATCATGAAGCTCCACTGGTTTGGAATGTAGGCCATGGAGACTTCGAGTATCTTCTGTGGTATCTCGCGCATGATGATGTATTCGGAGATGACGCCGGCGCCGGAGACGGTGATGACCAGCGCTCCGGATACCATTCCCGAGGAGATGAGGAGTTCCTTCAAGTCCTTGAAGCTCACCGCCCGGTAGATGGCCATCTCCACGATGAGGACCATGGCGCAGGAGACCACGGAGGCCTCGGTGATGGTGAAGGCGCCGGAGTAGATGCCGCCGAAGAGCACGGCGATGATGAGCATGGGGAAGAGGGCCTGTCCGGCGGACTTGCCCAGTTCGGTCATGCTGAAGCGTTCCAGTGCGTCCTTGCCCAGTCCCTTGCGGTTGGCCTCCCACCAGGCATAGAGCGAGAGCAGGATCATGATGAGCACGCCGGGCAGGTATCCGGCGGCGAAGAGGCGCACCACGGATTCGCCGGCGGTGAGCGCGCAGATGATCATGATGATGCTGGGTGGGATGATGATGCCCAGGATGGCGGCGCTGGTGACCAGCCCCACGGAGAAGGGCTTGGGATAGTTGTACTTCTCCATGTGGGGGAACATGACGCCGCCGATGGTGACCACGGTGGAGATGGATGAGCCGCTGATGGCGCCGAAGACGCCGGAGGAGATGACGGCGGTGATGCCCAGCCCCCCCGGCAGCCAGGAGACGCACTTCCAGGCCAGGTTGACCAGGCGGTTGGCCGACTGTCCGCGCACCATGACCGCGCCCAGCAGGATGAAGAAGGGGATGCTGAGCAGGGAGAAGTTGTCCAGCTTCTTGAGCATGGTCTGGGCGACGAAGGTGAAGTCCAGGCTGGTGAAGATCCACAGTCCCAGCACGCCGGTGAGGTAGAGGCAGATGTAGATGGGGATTCTCAGGAGCAGCAGGGCGAAGAGGATGACCAGGATGATCAGCGCTTCCATGGTTATTTGCCTCCTCGCCGCCGCTCGGCCATGAGCTTGCCCAGCCCCTCGATGGATCGCAGCCCCAGCAGCACCCCGAAGAAGGGCAGCATGCAGGCGATGAGGCTGTTGGGGATGAGCAGGATGGGGGAGACGGTCTCCATCTCCATCTCTATGAGCACGAAGCGCCAGCCCGAGTAAATGAAGGTGGCGGCCACGGCCAGGCGCACTAGGTGCAGGAGGGCGTCCAGGCCCAGGAGGGCCCCTGGGAAGGCCTCGTAGATGGCGTCCACCTTGAGCTCCAGGTTGTTCTTCACGGCGGCGCTGGCCCCCAGGAAGGTCATGAGCATGAACAGGTAGGTGGTGAGTTCGTCGGGCCAGGTCAGAGGTCGCCGGAAGACGTAACGCGTGGTCACGCTGATGCACAGGGCCACCAGGCTGAAGGCGAAGGTGACCAGGATCCCCCAGCGTTCCAGACGATCCAGGACGGCGCTCAAGGCTTGCATGGGTGGCTCCTAGATGGGTCGGGCCGCCCGGCGGCGCGGGCGGCCCGGAAAGGGGCTTATTCCTTGACCGTGGCGGTGAAGGCCGTCACCTTGTCCAGCCAGGCCTTGCCGATCTCCGGCTCGAACTCGCGCCACACCCCCATCTGGGTCTCCTTGAACTTCTTCAGCTCCTCCGGTGTCAGGTCGATCACCGTCACGCCCTTGGCCTTCAGGCCCTCGCCGGCCTCCTTGGTCAGCTCCATGCTGGCCTGGCGGGCCTTGGCCATGTTCTCTGCGATGATCCTGGCCATGCCCTCGCGGGTGGCGGGTTCCAGCCCGCTCCACCACTTGTCGTTAACCATCAGCACAAAGAGCCCGATCATGTGGTTGGTGCGGGTGAAGTACTTGCAGACGTCGGCCAGGCGCAGGCGCACCACGTTCTCGGTCTGGTCGGTGCCGTCCACCACGCCCTGCTTCAAGGCCGGGAAGACATCGCCCCAGGCCATGGGCACCGGCCGCACCCCCAGGGCGTTCCAGAAGGCCAGGGGATAGCGCGCCTGGGTGGTGCGCATCTTGAAGGACTTGA
This sequence comes from Deltaproteobacteria bacterium, assembly GCA_021815655.1. Lineage (GTDB taxonomy): Bacteria > Desulfobacterota > Desulfarculia > Desulfarculales > Desulfarculaceae > JACRDC01. Next base: position 3,414 of record JAKAGJ010000391.1, read on the forward strand.
GTTCCTCGAGGTTGGTCACCGGCTTGGTGGTGGCGAAGCCGTAGGAGCCGAAATAGGCCATGTCCAGCACCAGGAGGCCCTTGTCCTTCAGGCAGGTGAACAGCTCGTCGCGCAGGGGCTGGTTCTTGAGGAAGGCCTCCCATTTGGCGTAGGTGTCCATGCAGTAGGCCAGGGTGCCGATGCCGAACTTGGGGTCCAGCTCGGGGGCGTAGTTGCCCGTGCTGATGGCCGCCTGCAAGGTGCCCATGCGGACCTTCTTGACGATCTCGATCTCGTTGCCCATCTGGCCGGAGTGGAAGAACTTGGCCTTGACCTTGTCGCCCATCTTGGCGTTCAGGTCGTTCTCG
>JAKAGJ010000392.1 GCA_021815655.1 Deltaproteobacteria bacterium
GTGTCCTGGGGGGCCTGGCCGTCGAGCAGCGCCTCGGCCTCAAGACAGCGCAGGGGCGTGGGGGCCACGGAGGCCAGGGCCAGGCGGCAAGCGGTCACGCGCCCGTCCGGCCCCAGGGTCAGGGAGCCGGCCACGCCCACGGCGCAGATGTCCACCTGGCTGCGGGCCGAGAGGCGCAGGTAGGTCGAGCCGCTCATTGGGGCCGGCGCCGGCAGACGGATGGCGGTGATGATCTCCCCCGGCTCCAGGACGTTGAGCCCCGGCCCGGCGAAGAATTGGCTCAGGGGGATGTCGCGGCTGCCCTGCCGGCTGCTCACGCCCAGGCTGGCGTCATAGACCAACAGGGGCGCGGCGGTGTCGGCGCTGGGGGCGGCGTTGGCCAGGTTGCCGGCCACGGTGCCCATGTTGCGAATCTGGGTGGTGGCCATCACCGAGCAGGCATGGGCCAGGCCGGGGTAGAGGCTTTTCACCTCCGGCAGGGCCGCCACCTCGGCTAGCCGGGCGCCGCCGCCGATGCTAAGCCCCTGACCGGCCTGAAAGGATACCCCCTCCAGGCCGGGCACCCGGCGCAAGGAGACCAGGTGCTGCACCTTGAGCGCCCCGGCCTTGAGCTTGGGCACCAGGTCGGTGCCGCCGGCCAGCAGCTTTACGCTGGCGCGGTGGGCTTCCAGGAGGTCGAAGGCCTCGGCCAGGCTCTGGGGCTGATGCAACGCGAAGTGGGATGCGGCCATGGTTTTCTAGGCCTCCTTGGCGGACGCGCCGCCCAGCTTGTCCGCCGCCACCCCGATGGCCTCCACCACCTTGGTGTAGCCGGTGCAGCGGCACAGGTTGCCCGACAGCCCCCGGCGGATCTCCTCCTCGCTGGGATGGGGGTTGTGGTCCAGCAGATACTTGGCGCTCATTATCATGCCGGCGGAGCAGAAGCCGCACTGCACGGCCTGGGTCTGCACGAAGGCCTCCTGGATGGGGTGCAGTTCGGTCAGCGACTGGGCCAGGCCTTCGATGGTGGTTATCTCGCGCTGGTGGGCCTCCATGGCCAGGGTGAGGCAGGAGCTGACCGAGCGCCCCTCCAAGAGCACCGTGCAAGCCCCGCAGTCGCCCTGATTGCAGCCCACCTTGGTGCCGGTCAGGTTCAGCTGCTCGCGCAGAACCTCGGCCAGGGTCTGCCAGGGATACACGGCCACCTCATGGCGGTGTCCGTTCACTATAAGTTCTATAAGCTGTTTTTGCATCTCTCACCTCCCAGGGGGTGGCAGGGGCGTATCGTCTTATTGGTTAAGTAATATAACATGGGGCTATTGTTTTTAAAAACAATTTTTGCCCACTCCAGGGCCTGGGCGGTATCCGCTGTATTTTCAAGGCCAAGCGCCAGCCAGCCAAAGACCTATTGTTCATTATACTGAACAATCGGCCCAAAGCCCCGCCACCAGCGCTGGGCGGCGAGGCCGCCCCGGCGATCTAGGCCAGGCGCTTGGCGATCACCATCTTCTCGGCTTCCTTGGTGCCCTCGTAGATTTCCAGGATCTTGGCGTCGCGGTAGAAGCGCTGGATGTCGTACTCGTCGATGTAGCCGTAGCCGCCGTGCATCTGGAGCGCCTGGTCGCAGACCCACACCGCGGTCTTGCCGGCCCAGTACTTGGCCATGGAGTTGTAGGTGGGGTCGGGGCGTCCCTGATCCACCAGCCAGGCCGCGCGGTAGGTGGCCAGGCGGGCCAGCTCGATCTTGGTGGCCATCTCGGCCAGCTTGAACTGCAAGGCCTGGTTGCTTATCAAGGGCCGGCCAAAGGTGACGCGCTCCTTGGCGTAGGCGATGGCCAGGTCCAGGGCGCCCTGGGCCAGGCCCACGCCCTGGGCGGCCACGATGGTGCGCGTGGCGTCAAAAAAACGCATGAGCTGCTTGAAGCCCTGTCCTTGGCTGCCGATGAGGTTGCCCGCCGGCACCCGCACGCCATCCAGGGCCACCTCGGCGGTGTCGCTGGCGCGCAGGCCCATTTTGCCCTTGATGGGCTTGGCCTCCAGGCCGGGCAGACCGGCCTCCACGATAATCATGCTGTGGCGCTGGTAGGGCGAGGCCGCCGCCGGGTCGGTGAGGCAGAGCACGGCCAGGTAGTCGCAGATGGTGCCGTTGGTGATGAACATCTTGTTGCCGGTGATGACCCAATCATCGCCGTCGCGCACGGCCTTGGTGCGCACCGCCGCCACGTCGGTGCCGGCGTCGGGCTCGGTGTAGGCCCCGGCGGCCACGGCCTTGCCCTGGGCCAAGGGGGGCAGATATTTTTGCTTCTGCTCCTCGGTGCCGAAAAACACGATATTCTGGGAGCCGAAGGCCGCCGACTCTATGGCCTGGGTGATGCCCAGGTCCACCCGCGCCATCTGCTCCACGATCAGGGCCTGCTCCAGATAGCCATAGCCAGCGCCGCCGTATTCCTCGGGGATGGTGGGTCCCACCAGGCCCAGCTCGGCGGCCTTTTGCACCACGTCCTTGGGGTACTTCTCGGCCCGGTCATACTCCTTGGCCCTTGGCGCCATCTCGCCCACCGCGAACTTGTGGGCCATGTCCTGGATGAGCCGCTGCTCCTCGCTCAGATCAAAATCCATGTCGCTCCGTCCTTGCTATAGGGGGATAAGCCCCAGGCTCTTAGTCCTGGCCGCGGCCGATCATGAGCATGTTGCCCCGGCGGGCCAGACGGTCGTAATCGGCGTGCAGGTATTGGCGCAGCCAACCCAGAATCTGCTCGCGGTCGGCCCGCACGAAGACCGGCTGATGCAGGTCCTCCTCCCGTCGCCAGAGCTGCCCGGCCACGGCCTGGGCCAGGGGCGTGCCCGGGTAGACCCGCACCCCCAGTTGCACCGCGATCTGGGCAGGCCGGGCCTGGTTGATGAGCCGGCAGGTCTCGGCCACGCTCTGTTCATCCTCGCCGGGATAGCCCAGAAGCAGGTGGAAGCCAAACTCCGCGCCGGCCAGTTCCCCGCGCGCCACCGCCTGTCCGGTCACCCGGCGGTACAGATCCACGGCCGTGAGCAGGCCGGCGCTGTCATAGGGCTTGCGCAGGTTTTTCAGCATGCGGTCCGAGCCGCTCTCGATGTCAAAGGGGAAAAACATGAAACCCGGCCCCGTCTGGCCCGGTTCGGAGGGCCTGCTCCAGCCCCGGCTGGCCAGCACCAGTTCCAGGAACTCCTGATCCAGGCTGCTGGGGTCCAGGTAGGCGTGCCAGGAGTCGGGGCGGCAGCCATGGGCCAATATGGCCTTGAGCACCGCCTTGGCGTGCTCTAGGGGGCGGTTGAAGATGTCGTCGGCGAACATGAAGCGCAGCGGCGGCCGGGCGGCATGGCGGGCGTGCACCTGAGCCAAGAAAGCCACCTCCGCCGCCACCCGCTCCGGTTCCTTGAGCCGCTGGCGGGGTCCGTTTATCAGGGGATAGGGGCAATAGCCGCAGGCCTGGCCGCAGCCCACCTTGCTGCGCAGGCCAAAGGTGCTCTCGCCCACGGGCAGCTCCAGGTATTGTCCCAGCAGATCGGCGTTGCCCAAGGTGCCCAGGAGCGTGGGCAGGCCCCGTATCAGCCGAGGCGGCGTCTTGCCCGCCGCCAAGCTCTGGAGCAGCTCCACAAAAGCCGCCTCGCCCGGCCCCACCACGCCGTGCCAGGTGTCGGGCCGGCCGGCCAGGAAGGCCTGGGGCATGATGGAAAAGCCGGTGCCGCCCAGGATGACCCTGGTGTCAGGCGCGGCGTGGGCGGCCACGGCATCCAGGTAGGCCAGGAG
>JAKAGJ010000393.1 GCA_021815655.1 Deltaproteobacteria bacterium
CGTGGGCGGGTCCCAGTCCGGCAACCTGGAGGTCCTGGCCGACACCGACTGGTTCAGGGTGGACCTGAGCGCCGGCAGCCACTACCTCCTCTCGGTGCAGGGCCAGGACACCGGCCAGGGGACGCTCCAGGACCCCTACCTCTACGTCTACGACGCCAGCGGCAACAGCGTGGCCCATGCCGACGACGGCGGGGTGCGGCGCAACAGCCTGCTCGATTTCACCCCCACCAGCGGCGGCACCTATTTCCTGGCCGTGGGCGCCTATCAGGACGCCAGCAGCGGCACCTACCAGGTGGGAGCGGAGGTGGCCCAGCAGGCCATCACCGTTAGCCCCGCCCCCCAGCAAAGCCTGATCCCGGACAGCCAGGTCAGCGGCGAGATCGCCAGCCCTGGCGGGGAGCAGCGCTACCGCCTGGAGCTTAGCGGTGGTCAGACCTACTGTTTCGACCTGATGGGCGAATCCAGCGGCCAAGGCTCCCTGGCCGACCCCTATCTGTACCTATACGACGCCTCCGGCGCCCGGGTGCTCTGGGATGACGACGGCGGACGCGGGCTGGATTCGCGGCTCGTGTTCACGGCCTGGAGTGGCGGCACCTATTACCTGGCCGCCGCGGGCTTTGCCAGCGACCAGACCGGCAGCTTCCAGCTCGGCGCCTTCGCGGTGCCGGCCCCTTCCTACGAGCAGGCCGCCAGTCAAACGCCCTTGACCGCCTTTGGGGCCCGCCAGGGCAGCATCGATAGCCCCGGCCAAAGCGACTGGGTGGCCTTGGCCCTGGAGGCGGCCAACACCTATCTGATAAGCCTGCAACCAGCCGCCGGCGAGGGCGGCCTGCCCGACCCCGAGCTGCGCCTGCTGGACGCCAACGGCTTGCAGGTGGCCTCCGCCCGGGGCCAGGGCACCACCGGCGCCGCCAGCCTGGCCTTCACACCCCAGGGCGATGGAGTCTATTACGTGGATGCCGGCGCCTTTGGCCAAAACGACGCTGGCCGCTACCTGCTCTCCATCGTGGGGCGCCAGGTGCGGCAGTTCAACAACGAGCCCGCCTCCGGTGACGGCTCCCTGGCCAACCCCCTCCTGCCCCTGGCCGCCAACCCGCCCAGCCAGGCCCTGGCCGCCGCTAGCCCGCTCCAGCAGGCCGGCTCCGCCGCCTTGGCCGACCCCGGTCGGGAAGGCCTTGGCTCCCTGACTGCCCCCGCCGGCGGCCAAGCCACGGCGCAGATGGCCGCCGCGCCCCAGGGGACGTGTTGAGTCTTGACCCAGGCCAGGACCGCCCCCAGCCGCCAGGCACCGGGGACGCCGACGGCCCCGCGCCGGCCGGGTTTTCCCATACCCTGATCCAGTGCCTGGTCTTCGTGGGGCGCATGCAGGGGGCTGACCTCTCGGTGGCCCGCCTGGTCCACGAGAACGCCCTGCCAGCCCAGGAGGTGGACCTCAAGACCCTGGCCCGCCTGGCCCAGGACAACGGCTTTAGGGCCAAGGCCGTCCAATTGGGGCGCGAGGAACTGGCCACCCTGGGCCAGGCCTTCCCGGTGGTGGCCCGCCTCAACAACGGCAACGGCGTGGTGCTTCTGGCGGCCCGGTCGCAGCAGGGCCAGCTCAAGGTGGCGGTGGTGGACCCCCTGGCCGACCGGCCGGGAGTCATGGTGCTGGATTATGAGGACCTCTCCGCCAAGTGGGACGGCCAGACCCTCTTGCTCAAGCGCCGCCACCGCCTGGACGACGAGGACCAGCCCTTTGGCCTGCGCTGGTTCTGGCCCGAGATCAAGCGCCAGGGGCGCTTCTTCATGGATGTGGTCCTGGCCGCCCTGGTGCTGCCGGTGGTGGCCCTGGCCACGCCCATTTTTTTTCAGCTCATCATCGACAAGGTGCTGGTGCACCAGAGCCAGGCCACGCTGTGGGTGCTTACCGTGGGGGTGCTTTTGGCCATCCTCTTCGAGGCCGGCTTTGGCTTTCTGCGCCAATACATGCTCTTGTTCGCCACCCGGCGCATCGACATCAGGGTGGCCCGGCGCACCTTTGGGCATCTCTTGAGCCTGCCGCTGGAATTCTTCGAGCGCCGCTTCGCCGGAGTGCTGGTCAAGCACATGCAGCAGACCGAGAAGATACGCAACTTCCTCACCGGCCGCCTGCTGTTGACCATCCTGGACTCGCTGTCGCTGTTGGTGCTTATCCCGGTGCTGTTCTTCTACAGCGCCAAGCTGGCCCTGTTGGTGCTGTTTTTCTCGGGCCTGATCGCCCTGGTCATCGCCCTGCTCATAGGCCCCTTCCGCCGGCGCCTGCAACAACTCTACCTGGCCGAGGGCGACCGCCAGGCCTTTTTGGTCGAGAACATCCATGGCATGAACACGGTCAAGTCCCTGGCCATCGAGCCCCAGCAGAAAAAGCTCTGGGACGACAAGTCGGCCGGCGCCGTGGACAAACACTTTCGCGTGGGCGTGATCTCCAACTCCGCCCAGAGCATTACCCGCGCCCTGGAGAGGGTGATGCTCATCAGCATCATCGCCCTGGGCGCCCAGGACGTCTTCGACGCCAGGCTCAGCGTGGGCGTACTGGTGGCCTTTCAGATGCTGGCCGGCCGCGTGAGCGGCCCCTTGGTGCAGGTGGTTTCCCTGGTGCACGAGTACCAGGAAACGGCGCTTTCCATCAAGATGCTGGGCGAGGTGATGAACGCCAGCCCCGAGCGCGCCGGCCCGGCCCGAGGGCTCTTGCCGGCCATCCGGGGCGGCATCCGCTTCGAGGGCGTGACCTTCCGCTACCTGGGGGCCGCGCGTCCGGCCTTGGCGGACATAAGCCTGAACATCCCCGCGGGCAGCGTGCAGGGGGTGGTGGGCAGGAGCGGCTCGGGCAAGACCACCCTGGCTCGCCTGATCCAGGGGCTGTACACCATGCAGGAGGGCATCATACGGCTGGACGGCCTGGACCTGCGCGAGATCGACATCCATCACCTGCGGCGCAACCTGGGGGTGGTGCTGCAAGAGAATTTCCTTTTCCGGGGCTCGGTCAAGGACAACATCGCCGTGACCAAGTCCGACGCCACCTTTGACGAGGTGGTGGCCGCGGCCCGTCTGGCCGGGGCCGAGGAGTTCATAGCCCAGCTGCCCCAGGGCTTCGACACCCCCCTGGAGGAGGGCGGCGTGAATCTCTCCGGCGGTCAGCGCCAGAGGCTGGCCATCGCCCGAGCGCTTTTGACCAGGCCGCCCATCCTCATCCTGGATGAGGCCACCAGCGCCCTGGACCCCGAGAGCGAGGCCATCATCCGAAGCAATCTCAGAAGCATCGCCCAGGGGCGGACGGTGGTCATCATCTCCCACCGTCTGAGCAACCTGGTGGAGGCCGACAGCATCGTGGTCTTGGAGCAGGGGCGCATCGTTTGCCAGGGCACCCATCAGGAACTGCTGGAGGGGTGCGATATATACAGGGGCCTATGGAACCAGCAGACCGCCAGCCAAAGCCAGGCCTGAAGCCGGGCGCGCCGCCGCCCGCCGGCGGACCGGCCAGGGCGCTGGCGCCGGTGGCCCTGGCTTTTCAGCCCGACGCCGTGGAGCTTGAGGAGCGCCCCCTGCCCGGCGGGGCGCGCTGGTCGCTGTATCTGCTGGTGCTGTTGCTGGCCACGGCGCTTTTGTGGGCCTCGCTGTCCTCGGTGGACCGGGTGGTGGTGGCCCGGGGCAAGGTGGTGACCACGACGCCCACCATAGTGGTCCAGCCCATGGAAACCGGCGTTATACATGACATCCAGGCCAAGGTGGGGCAGGTAGTG
>JAKAGJ010000394.1 GCA_021815655.1 Deltaproteobacteria bacterium
CGCCGCCAGGATGGGACGGCTCAGCCCCCGGGCCACCCGCCAGGCCAGCAGACCGGCCACGGCCAGGATGAGCAGGCCGGCCACCCCGGCCAGCATGACGGCCCGGGCCACCTGGCGGTCGGCCTGGTCCAGAGAAAAGATCACCTCGAAGGCCCCGTGTATCTCGCCCTTCTTCCAGTCCTCCATGCGCCCGCCCGTGGCGTCCAGGCCCTTGTCGTTGCCCCATATCTCCTGGGACTGGGCCGGGTCGCCGTGGCAGTAGAGGCAGGTGCGGCTCAGGCGCACGCTGCGGAAATAGCGCACCGCGTTCATGTCGCGGTCGATGACGAACTGCTCGTCGGACCCGCTGGCGGTGAGCTCTTTGAGGACCGCCGCCTCCACCTGGTCGGGCTGGTTGGCCGGGTTGCGCGGCTGGAATTTGGGCACCTTGAAGGAGTAGCCGGCCTCCTTGGCCTGGCGCCTGGCCACGTTCCAGGCCACCACCACCGGCACCATGCCCAGGAGCTTGTCCTTCTCGCCCTGGCTGGCGTATTGGCGCATCTGCCCGGCGCTGAACACCCCCAGGGACCACATGCTCTCCACCTCCTCGCGGGCGCTCTCCACGTTGAGCGTCACCACGCGGGCGGTGTCCACGAAGGCCGCCACCACCTCCCGGCGCTGCTGCCAGGCGTAGAGCACGTAGAGGCAGGCCAGCACGCACAGCACGAAGAGCACCATGGCGGCCACGATTTTTTTCTGGATGTTCCAGCCTCTCAAGCGGCCACCTCGCTGTCCTGGGGCGGGTTTTTGGAGCGCCCGCCGGTCCCGCGCGAGCGCGGTGCGAGCTTTAGCAACAATTATAGAACAGAATGGATGCCCGCGAAAATGACTACTGGAAGCCATTGGGCTTCAGCGGACGGCCGCCAGTTGGGCCGGCTCCAGACCGGCCTCGCGGAGGATGGCCGCCAGGGTGCCCCGGGCCAACACCGGGTGCAGGGGCACCACCAGGCGCCGGAAGGGCTCCTGTCGCTGGCGCAGGACCAGGTGGCTGCCGCGCTGGCGGGTGGGGCCGAAGCCCATGCGCTCCAGGAGGCGCGCCAGCTCCTGGCCCGACAGCGGCGGCAGGTGGCTCATTTGGCCCCTGGCGGCCCCGGGCATGCCGGGGGTGTCTCGCCGCAGTCGGCCATGCACTCCAGGTAGCAGGCCATGGCCTCGGCGATGTTGGCCCGGGCCTCCTCCTGGCTTTGGCCCTGGGAGACGCAGCCGGGCAGGGCCGGGCAATGGGCCACGAAAAAGCCGTCCTCGTCGGGTTCGATGATCACGGGATAAGGCAGGGTTTGGTCCATGGCTCCGGCTCGAGAGTGCTGCACCGGGCTTCCTGCCCCGTACGGTGTCGGCTCGGCAAAAGCGCGGTTTTGCCAAGCCACCCAAATTGCTCGCCTGGGGAGGCCCGCAATTTGGCGGGCCGTCCCGGGGTCCCCAGTCAACTTGTTGGCTGGGGTGATTCATGGCCCGCATCGGCCGCAGGGCGGCCTGGCGTATATTTCACGAGTTACTAGCTGGTTATCGGCTACTTTGATGCTTCACCCTGGAGCGGCCTCTTCTCAGGGCGCCAGGAGCACCTGGTCGCCGAAGCGGCCGGCCAGGGCCCGGGCCAGGGCCTGGGCCGCCTCCTGGTCGCTGAGCTCCACCAGGAGTTCGCCCTGGTCCCCCACCACCAGGCGGCCCAGGGGGCGCACCACCTCGGCCACCTCGGCCGGCTCCACGGTCCACCAGCCCCGGGTGCGCATCAAGAGCTCCTCGCCCTTGAGCCGCCGGGGGGTTATGAGGTCTATGTCGCGGAACCAGGCCTGCCAGCCCACCTGGGCTGGGGCCTTCAAGACCGGCGAAACCGGGTCGTGATAGATGCGGCAGCGGCCGAAGAGGCGAAAGCGGATCACGAGACCAGCTCCGCGGCCAGGGCGAAAAGCAGGCTGTCCTGGGGCAGGAGCTCCTGGGCTGGCCGGAGGCCCTGGTGGCTCAGGCCCCGGGCCAGGCAACAGAGGTAAAGCTCGGCGGCGCCGGCCGGGTCCAGGGCCAGCCCCCGGCGCTGGGCCCGGGGCCAAGCCCGATTGAAGCAGGCCCTGGCCTGGCGCCGGGCCGGGCCCAGGCGGGCGTCCAGGGGCGAGAGCCCCATGCCCTGGAGCAGGCCGTCCTGGGACGCCTCCAGGGCGGCGAAGCGCTGGCGCATCAGGCGCACCTGGGGGTCGTGGTCCCAATGTTCGGCGCGTGGGTCCATCATCCGGCGCTCACCTCGTCATCCCGAGCCCCATTATACTAGCCGTTCGCCATGTCGTGAGCCGCGCCTAGTCCCTGTTTTTATTCATGTTATTTTTATAGGCTTTTACCATTTTCCCAAAGCTCTTATCCTTTTTCCGCCTTTCCGCGACCGATGATGCGAAATGAGCCTTTTCCCTTTCCATCTTCATATAGCTGTCATAGGAAGCCTGGTCAATTTCTCCCTTTCCCAGTGCTTCGATAACCGAGCATCCAGCCTCGCTGGTGTGCGTGCAATCCGTGAACCGGCAATTTTGGGAAAGGCTGAATATCTTGTCAAAGGTGGCCTCCAATCCATGGGAGCCATCTACTATCCCAACCTCCCTCATTCCGGGATTGTCAATGAGCATTCCGCCATTATCCAGTACAATCAATTCCCTATGACTTGTAACGTGCCTGCCTTTGCTGGTGCTCTTGCTTATGGCGTCCGTTCTCATTATGGCGCTACCGGAAAGATTGTTCAACAAGGTTGATTTGCCAACTCCCGAGGAGCCGAGCATGCAGTAGGTCTTCCCCTTTTCCATGAGCTTGCGCAGTGCGTCGTAGCCGTCTTGCGTCTTGTTGCTGATCGCGATGACCGGAATGTTTTCGATTCGTTGATTGATGCTGGCAATTATCTCGGCGATCTCCTGTTCATCTCGTAAATCAGTTTTGGTCAATACTATCATGGGGCTTACTTTTGAGGCATGGCAAATGGTCAAGTACCGTTCAAGTCTATTGATGTTGAAGTCCCGGTCGACGGCTTGAACCAAAAACGCATAATCAATATTGGTGGCGATTAGTTGTATCTCGCCGAACTGGCCGACGGCCTGTCTTGAAATAACTGAGGATCTTGGCAAGATATTGTGAATGAGGGCGAAATCCGCGTCATGGATGGTCAGGGACACCCAATCGCCCACCGCTGGAAAATCTTCACGCCCCTTGGCCGAAAAGCGCAAGTTACCTGTTATCTCGGCCTTCAATTCTCCTGTTTCCGTCTTTACGGTATAGCTTTCCTTATGCTCCGAAACGACCCTCCCGATCTCAAGGCCCTGGAGGTTGTTCTCAATCCGAAATTTATCGATATTGTCATTATATCCAAAATCTTCTAGTCTCATTCCAGTTGCTTGTCCTCTCGGATTGTCGTGCTGGGAGACCGTATGATGCCGGGTGCGCGCGGGCGAGTGAAAACCTTCCCGCCAGCCTCCCAGCCCATCCCAGCTTGCCCATCGCTGGCCGATCAAACGCGGCGGCAAAGACCGGCGTTGGGGGTCGGCCCGGCTCGGGGGCTGATTGTTTTAGCCATCATTCCCAGGCGTTGTTCGGTCTGCCTCCATTAGGCGGAACCGCCGCTCACCTGGCCATATAAATCTAGCAGACGATCCATCAGGCGGCCGGGCGAAAATCGGGCGGCATTGAGCCCCGGGCCGGCCGCACCCAGGACCCGGCCCTCGCCGCCGGCCAGGCGGTCGGCGGCCCGGG
>JAKAGJ010000395.1 GCA_021815655.1 Deltaproteobacteria bacterium
CGCCTTCAGCCGGCGCAAGCGCCGCTGGTCCTCCAACCTGGATTGATATGCCAGCCAGCCTCATCAGGGCGCGGCTAAGGCGGGCGGGCCGGAGCCGTCCCCACTCCCGTCCTGGGCGATCCAGGGTCATGGCCTGGGTCTGGGCCGCCGGCGCGGCCCTGGGCCTGGCCCTGCTGGCGCCCCCAGCCTGGGCCGGCGGCCTGGAAACGGCCACCGCCGTGGTGCTGGAGCCAGCCCCCCTGAGCACCCCGGAAGGCCAGGAACTGCCTCCGGCCGCGCCGGGACAGGCCCTGGAACTGCTGGAACGGCGGGGGCCGCGCCTCCTGGTGGGCCTGCCCCAGGGTCAGAGGGCCTGGCTTTCGGCCACGGCGGCGGCGGTGTTCCCCGGACCGCCCGGCCAGCAGGCCCCGCGCCTGGCCCGCCTGGCCGCCGCCCCCTTTAGCCAGCCCCTGCGCCGGCGCCTGCTGGCCGGGCGCATCGCGGCCGGCGACTCTCAGTGGCAGGTGGAACTGGCCTGGGGGCGCCCCTGGCGCTCCTACATGGTCAATCTCTTCCGCGACGAGGAGCACTACATCTACCGCGACCAGGCCGGAAATCCCCTGATGCTGCGCTTCAAGGAAGGACGCCTGGAGCCGCCCCTGCCCCGCGAGTCCCTGGCGGTTGAAAGCTCCCCCTCCCCACGGTAAGATTCCAACGACCCTCTTGGCTAACACACCGCCGGGCAAGAAAAAAGCCGGCACGCCCCTGGGGGCGCGGCGAGCTCTATGCAAAAGGACGCAGCCCTTGGCTGGCAAGCCCTTTTCCCTTGATCGTCTCAGGCAAAACTTCGCCGCGCTGGCCGCGGTGTCGCCGGAGGTGGCCTGTTGGCTGGAGGCCGAGGCCGACTTCGCCACCTGCCCGGAGCGCGCCTCCGCCCTGCCCGCCGGTCCGCCCAGCGATCCGCCCCAGGCCAATCCCCTGCTGGAACGCCGCCCGGAGGTGGGCGGCATCACCGTGGTGGTGGGCGGCGGGCTTCTTGACGAGGTGCGGGAGTTGATGGCGGCCATGCCTCCCGGCCACCAGGTTTTCGTGCTGGAGCCCCGGGCCGAGGTGCTGGCCCTGGGCCTGGGGCGCTACCAGGTGGACTGCCAACTGGGCGAGGGCGACCTGGTGCTGCTGGCCCCCAGCGAGGCCGCCCTGGAGGAGGCCCTGCACCGCCACCCCCAGCTGGCCCTGGCCGAGCGCCTGGAGCTGATAACCATCGCCTCGCCCAACGGCCGCTCCCTGCCCGAGGCGGCCCGCGGACGCCTGTACCGGGTGCTGGGCCAGGCGGTCAAGGCCCGCGACATGGCCCTGAACTGGGAGGGGCCGGCCGGGGCCAACCTCATCCGCAACCTTTGCCACCTGGCCTTCATGGGACGCGGCCTGGAGATGATCGGGGCCTTGCAGGGGCGCCCGGCGGTGCTGGCCGAGGCGGGGCCCTCCCTGCCCGGGGCGCTCAAGGCCCTGGCCGGCAACCTGGGCGGCGCGGCCCTGTTTGCCAGCGAGAACGCCCTGCCCACGGTGTTGGAGGCCGGCATCCAGCCCACGGCGGTGGCGGTCACCAACCCAGGCCAAGGCCCCCTGTGGGGTTATGAGCACCCCTGGTTGGCCTCCACGCCCCTGGTGGCCGAGGAGGTGGCCCATGCCTCCACGGTCAAGGCCTATCCCGGCGCGCGCTTTCTGTGCCTGGGGCCGCGCGTGACCATGCCCGGCCTTTTCAGCCTGCTGGCCCCGGCCTTCACCCCCCAGCACCACTGCCTATCGCGTCTGGCCGAGGTGGCGGCCCTGGCCGGCTGCCAACCCCTGATCCTGGTGGGGGCCGACATGCGCCAGGAGGGCGGCGAACTGTGCCTGCCGGGCATGGACGGCCAGGCGGTCCGCACCAGCCTGGAGCAGGCGGCGGCGGCCAACAGCCTGGGCCGGGTGCTGGCCCGCTGCGGCATCCGCACCGTGAATACCGCCCGCCGGGGCCTGGGCCTGCCCGGCACCCGCCAGGCCCCATTGAGCGAGATGCTGCCCCTTCTGGGCGGGGCGGGGCAGCCGCTCAAGGCCGCCGGCCTGTGCCAGGAGGCCTGGCTAAGCGCCGATGAGCTGGCCCAGGTGGCCCGGGGCCTGCGCCTGGCCGCCGCCGGGGCCACCCGCCTGTGGCAGCGCGCCGCCGCGCCCCTGGTGGATTTCCCCTGCGGCCGGGGAGAGCAGGCCGCGGCCCTGCTTACCTCCGCCGATCACCTTTTCGTGGCCCTGGCCGAGCAGGCCGCCGCCGAGCCCCTGCTCTCGGCCTTCATGGGCGGCTGCCTGGTGCGGGCCTTCCGGCGGCGCCACCGCCTTTTGTGCAACGGACGCAGCCAGGAAATCACCGTGGACGACGCCTGCCAGGAACTGCAACGCTGCCTGCAAGATATGGAAGGCCGCGCCGGCGAGCTGTCGGTGGCCATGCGCCAGATGGCCGACGAGTTCCAGGAACTGGCCCAGGCCCGCCGACAAGAGGACCGCGCCTTTCTCTCCGACTACGCCCGCCAGGCCGGCCACCCCGCCCTGGCTTGATCCCGGGCCAGCCGGTGCGCGCTGGCGGCTCCGGTTGTCTCTGCATGGCATGACTGCCCCGGGGAGGAAACGGCATGCTGGACGTCACCGAGCTGCCCGACAAAATCGAAAGCCTCAACGCCATGAGCCAGGCCGTCAAGGAGGAGATGTTCCGGGCCGGCCTGTTTTTGGCGGCGGGGCTGTTGGGCGCGGCGCTACTCATGCGCCTGACCAACCATCTGCGCCTGCACAACCAGCCCCGGGCCCTGATCCTGGCCACGCGGGTGGTCTACTTCCTGGTGTTGGTGACCGGAATCCTGGGCGCCCTGCATCAGTTGGGCCTGCCCTACCGCGCCCTGTCCCGCGGCCTCCTGGTGACCGTGCTGATCGTTTCAGCCCTGTACATGGTGCTGCGCCCCTTCGTGCCCACCCTGCCCTTCCGCATCGGCGACATCATCCTGGCGGCGCAAATCTACGGCAAGGTGGAGGCCATCTCCTTCCTGTACACCCGTCTGCGCACCTTCGACGGCAAGGTGGTCTTCGTGCCCAACAGCAAGATCATCAAGGAAACCCTGGTCAACTACCACACCACCCCCAATCGCCGCGTGGACCTGGACGTCACCATCCGCTACGAGGACGACCTGGACCGCGCCCGCCAGGTGATGGTGGAAATCATGCAGGCCGACGAGCGGGTGCTGGAAAAGCCCGTGCCCACGGTCTTCGTGCTCAAGCTGGGCGAGCACGGCGTGAATCTGGGCGGGCGCTGCTGGGTGCCCAACCTAAAGTACTGGCGCGCCCGCTGCGACATGCTGGAGCTTTTGAAGAAGCGCCTGGACCAGGAGCCCCGGGTCAGCGCGGCCTACCCCCGCCAGGAGGTGGCCCTGCTCACGGCTGGCCCGGAGCCGCCGCCCGCGCCGCAAGAGCCGCAGACGAACTGATACTAATCTCACACCGTTGTTATAGAATTATTGAGAAGGCAAAACCCGGGCGGGGATAAACCCCGCCCCTACATTAAGATGGCGTGATAATTGGCTTTTCTTGATGTAGGGGCGGGGTTTATCCCCGCCCGTTTGATTCAATGAAAACCATATGGTTGATAGCCAACCAGTATGAATACGGCCGCCGCGCCCTCGGCCCCCAAAGCAGGCCCCCCGCCAGCCAGCGCTGACGAGGGGCATTTGTTTAGCTTGCTTGGCGGCTAGAAGCC
>JAKAGJ010000396.1 GCA_021815655.1 Deltaproteobacteria bacterium
TCCGGGCCCCAGACGATGATCCGGTGCCACTGGGCGAGGTCTTCCCATTCGCCGGCCGAATTTTTCTTACTCTCGGTTGACGTGGCCAGGCTCAGGATTGCGTAGGCCTGGCCGCCCTGGGTCTTCTTCAGTTCTGGGTCTTTGCCCAGGTGCCCATCCAGCGAAACAACGTTGACTCCCCTGCCCATTAACTCAATCCTTTCTCGCTTCGCCGATCACGGCATCGCGGCAGAAAATGCACAGCACCGCCAGGCCGCCCAGGTGGTCCGCGCTGTACCAGGCCCGGCACACTGGACAGACCAGCCAGCGGGTGCAGGCGCAGCGGGCGAACTTGGCGGTGATGATTTGGGTCATGGTCTGCTCAAGCCAGGCAGAGAAGCTTGCGCCCTACGGCCAGGCGAGTCGGAGTGGTAGACGTATTCCCCATAGGGGATGTGTTCCAGCCAGCGAAGGCGGGCCCAATACTGCATCAGGCGCAGCATCTCCAGTTCTTCCCAGCCCGGGCCGAGGTGGGAGTTCTTTTGCATGGAGTCCAGGGGCTGGTAGCGCATAGGGTTGGGCCAGATGCCCCAGGACCTGACCAGCTCCAGGCGGTGCAGGGCATCGGCCGGTGTATCGCGGAAGCCCACCAACACGTAGATGCCAATGTCCTTGAGCCCGTTGTGGCGGCAGAGTGCCACGGCGTCGGCCACGGCCGCCTCATGGCGGATGTGATCGAAGGAGAAGCGGACCTTGGCCGATCGGAGATCCGCGATCCTCCCGGCGTGGTGGGAGTCAAACAGCCTGGCGTCGAGGCCCTGGTTGAAGTCCACCCAGGGCAGGGGCCTGAGTCGGTCAATCACCCGGTCGAAGTGGGCGCGCCTGGCGGCCAGCAGGTTGTTGTCGCAGATAATTGGCCGCGGATCCCAAGTGGAGAGCTCACGGAAGGGCCCCTCAAGGCGAGGCACAGCACAAAAGCCGCACTGGTTTGGGCAGCCTCTGGTTGTGAAGGTAGCCAAAGGATTGACAACGGCCAGGGGTGGAACCGGGCTTTCTTCGCCCACGCGGGCCACGCTGGACATTACCTCGGGCATGAGCGTCACGGCCGGTCCGCCAGCCACTACCGGCCCGCGGGAGCGGTGGAGTTTGGCAAGGTCGCGGGCCGCCGGCAACAGCCAGGTGAATGGCACGCTGATATACAGCGTCTTGCCGATCTCCCAAGTGGTGATGGATTTGGGCCAGGCCGCCATCAGAACAGCCCCCCTTGCTGACTTGCGGCCTCGTCCCAGAATCTGACGCAATCCTTATCGAACCTGAGCTCGATGCTCCCCGTGGGCCCCCCTCTGTGCTTCAAGATGCCCACCTTGACCGACCCATCATCAGGGACGTGGTTGTAATAGGCCGGCCGGAAGAAGGAGAGCACCATGTCGGCGTCTTCCTCCAGGCTCCCTGAGCCCTTCAGGTCGTTCAGCTTGGGCCGCTTGTCGTCTCGATCGTCAATGGTGCGCGAGAGCTGGGCCGCGGCCACCACGGGGATCTCCAACTCCATGGCGGCGTCTTTCAGCCCGCTGCTGATCTCGCTAATGTCCTCGTGCTTGGTGCTGCGGGCGATTTTCTGGATGTAGTCCACCACCAGCAAGGCCAGGCCATTCGAGGTGCGGAGATATTGGGCGTGGGACATGATCGAGCGTAGGGCCCGGGACCCCTTCTCGCGGACCTTCAGCCAGTACAAGGGGGCCCTCTCCAGATCTTCCCGCCGTGCCATTGCCGAACGCTCCTCGGCGCCGGTGGTCTTGCCGCTGGCCCAGGCCTGGGTGTTCACCTGCCCCTCGCAGCAGACCAGCCAATCCACCATCTCGGCCGGCGGCTGCTCGGCGGTGGCGAAGAGGACCGTCTTCCGCTGCCGCAGGCTCACGTTGGCGGACAGGTTCAGCATCCAGCAGGTCTTACCCATCCCGGGCCGGCCGGCGGGCAGTATCAACTTGCCCGGGCGCAGGCCGCCGATCACACCGTCCAGGCTCGGGAAACCGGTGGGCAGGGCCCGGTCATCCCGGCCGCCGTTGTCTCGGCGGTCTTGATAGGCCGCGAAGACCGGGCCCAGCACATCCCTGGTCGAGAGCACGGCCCCGAGGTGGCCGCTCTGCACGGCCTGGGCGATGCGAGCCTGGGCATCGGCCAGGGCCTGGTCCGCGTCGTGGGCCCGGCCGGCCTGGTGGATGATGTGCTCGGCGGCCGCCACCACGCGCCGCAGGGCCGCCTTGCCACGGACCACCCGGGCGTAGTGCTCAACGTGGGCCGGCGAGAGGATGAGGTCGGACAGGGCTGCCAGGAAGGCCGGCCCCCCCACAGCTTCGAGATGGCATTGGTCGTGCAGGTAGCCGGTGACCGTGATCTCGTCTACCGGCTCCCCTCGATCCCACAGCATCAGCGCGGCGCTGTAGACCAGCCCGTGGCGGCGTTCGTAGAAGTCCTCTGCGTTGAGCAAGGAGCTGACCATGGCCACGCTCTCCCCGCCATGGACCAGGATCCCGCCAAGCACGCCCTGCTCCGCGCCGAGGTCCATGGGCACCGGAGGCTTGTCGTCCTTTCGACCTGGTTGGCTATCTCCCATCAGCGATCATCTCCGAGCGGTTTCAGGTGGTGGTCATAAACGCTGCTGGCGTCAGGGGGCCCGGGGCGGGGAGGCTGCCCCCTGGGAGCGCCCCGGGGGCCGCGGTCCTGCTCCTTCTCCAACCAGCCGTTGATGAACTTGAGCACGCCGCGCCGCGTCTTCCGCCGGCCGGGGTTGACCTTGGACCAGTGGACCATCCTGCGCAGCTCGGCCAGCACGTCCACGCCGGGGTACCCTTCCGGACCTGTCCATTCGTCAACCTGGGCCTGGGTGACCTCGTACTCGCCGTCTTTCTTGACCAGAGGAATCCTGAACAGCACGGGCGAAGGCGGCGGCCCGGCAGGTGCCGCCTCAGGCGGCAGATCCGGGCAAACAGAGTCTTCTGAGCGAAGCGAAGAAGACGAAGAAGAAGAGGAAGAAGAAGAAGGGGGCGGGACTTCCGCGTGACCTTCACCGCGGCTGCGCTGACGCTGCTTGCGTAACCTCGCGCCCTCTCTGACATTATGCTCCCTGAACATCCTGCGGTTTATAATTGTGACATTCTTGGGACCAAACGTGACATCGGCGAACTTGTAGGCCTCCAAGTCGGCCCAAAAAACCTCCATCTCGGCGGCCGTGGCCCGGAGCAGCAGGGCCAGGGACTCCCTGGGCCGGACCAGTTTGCCGCGCTCGGGCTCATCCCACATACAGCAGAGCGCATTGATCCAGATGCCCCTGGTGCTGGAAGCGCAGGACTGCAGGGCGGGGTCGCCCAGCCAGTCACGGACGTAGAGCTGGAAGGCAGGAGCTTTGCCCATCTAACACTGCTCCTCTATCACGATTTTGACCTGCTTGCCCCGGGCCTGCGGTACTTGGCGGGGATAATGGGCTGCCAGCCTTCGCAGTACATAAGCGTCTCGCTGCACCTTTCGGCGTTATCCGGGCCACCGGCCAGGCCGGCCGGGGCCCAGGGTTGGGGTTAGACCTCGGGGCCCGAAATGCCGGCGGCTTGGGCCGCGGCGGGGATCGGCTCGGGCGCGGGGGTGAGCAGGTCCTTCGCCTTGGTGAGCGCGCCCTTGAGGTTGGGGGCAATGTTGTAGGACTCGGACCTGCCGGCGGGGCAGTTCACGACGATGTAGCCGTTGTCTACCTCCATGATTCTCTCTTCCTTCATGCTC
>JAKAGJ010000397.1 GCA_021815655.1 Deltaproteobacteria bacterium
AGGCCCCAGTATAGCCGCCGGCGGCTTGGGTGGCGCAAAAAAAGCCCCCGCCATGGCTGGCGGGGGCGGGGGTTGTTGCGGGCCGGGTCTACAGGCTGTCTACGGCTTGGCTACAGCTTGCCTACAACTTTTCTACAGCTTGACTTGGGGCAGCTTGGCCAGGGCGGCGTCCACCATGGCCTTGGGGTACTCGTAGTTGCTCAGCAGGCCGCCCAGGTAGGCGTCGTAGGCGCTCATGTCGAAGTGGCCGTGGCCGGAGAGGTTGAAGAGGATGACCCGCTCCTGGCCCTCTTCCTTGGCGCGCATGGCCTCGTCGATGGCCCCGCGGATGGCGTGGGTGGATTCCGGGGCCGGGATGATGCCCTCGGTGCGGGCGAACAGCACGCCGGCCTCGAAGCACTCCATCTGGTTCAAGGCCGTGGCCTCGATGAGCTGGTCCTCCACCAGGCGGCTGACCAGGGGGGCCATGCCGTGGTAGCGCAGGCCGCCGGCGTGGATGCCCGGGGGCATGAAGGTGTGCCCCAGGGTGTGCATCTTGATGATGGGGGCCATGTGGGCCGTGTCACCGTAATCATAGGCGTAGACGCCCTTGGTGACGCTGGGGCAGGAGGCCGGCTCCACGGCCAGGATGCGCACCTTCAGGCCGCTTATCTTCTCGCGGATGTAGGGGAAGGCCAGGCCGGCGAAGTTGGAGCCGCCGCCGATGCAGCCGATGACCACGTCCGGCGTCTCGCCGATCAGCTTCATCTGCTTGAGGGCCTCCTCGCCGATGACCGTCTGGTGCATGCAGACGTGGTTCAACACCGAGCCCAGGGCGTAGTTGGTGTCATCGTGGGTGGCGGCGTCCTCCACGGCCTCGCTGATGGCCAGGCCCAGGGAGCCGGGGGAATTCGGGTCGGCGGCCAGGGCGGCGCGGCCGGCGTTGGTCTGGTCGCTGGGGCTGGGGTAGATGGTGGCTCCCCAGGTGTTTATCATGGACTTGCGGTAGGGCTTCTGGTCGTAGCTCACCCGCACCATGTACACGGTGCATTTGAGCCCAAACATGTTGGTGGCCAGGCTCATGGCGCTGCCCCACTGGCCGGCGCCGGTCTCGGTGGCGATGCGCTTGATGCCCGAGAGCTTGTTGTAGTAGGCCTGGGGCACGGAGGTATTGGGCTTGTGGGAGCCGGCCGGGCTGACCGACTCGTTCTTGAAGTAGATGCGCGCCGGCGTGCCCAGGGCCTTTTCCAGGCGCAGGGCGCGCTGCAAGGGAGTGGGCCGCCACAGGGCGTAGATCTGCAAGACCTCGTCGGGTATCTCCCAGAACTGCTTGGGGCTCATCTCCTGCTCGATCAGGGCCATGGGGAAGATGGCCCCCAGGTCGGCGGGGCCGATGGGCTGACCGGTGCCGGGGTGGATGGGCGGGTCCAAGGGCGTGGGCATGTCGGCCTGGATGTTGTACCACTGCCGGGGTAGGTCGCCGTCGCCCAGCACTACCTTGATCTGTTGCATGGCTCCTCACCTTTCCTGGTTGGGGTTCGGGGCGAAACTGGTCTCGGGGCCGCCGGCCCGCCCGCGGGCGGTTCAAGGCGGTCCGCTGGACAGGGCGCATACTGGCCGGACCGTGCTTCCGGGCCGCTGCCATTTGTTTTGCATACTGTATACTAATGGCCCCTGGGCTTGTCAAGCCGGCAGAAGGGTGAGTAAATCACCACTATTCACATGGTTTTTTGCCTTGACGACAACCCCCGGCTTGTTCTAGTATTTTATTAATCCACAACATGGGTTCTTCAGGCGGCGTCACTCGGGGGGGTGACACCACATGTTGCAGCGCCAGTTGCCTCCCTCGGCCCCTGGGCCGGTGGGAGGCTTTTTGTCCCTGGCCTTGGCCAGGGCGCCACCCTCCCTCCTGCCCCAAGCAAAATCGACAAGGCACCCATGGTGCGCGCAGTCTTTGCCCGCCCCTGAGCGATAGGCATGGGCTCCCGGCAGCCAGGCGGGGCGGCGTCATGCCATCGCGTTATTCCAGGCTTTTGTGGGCCAGCAGCCAAGCAGTCACCCTGACCGCCCGCGCCGCTGGAGGAAGGAGTGACGCCCCTATGTAAAAGAAACGGGGATCTTCCACCGCGACTATTTGTCAACTAGAGCACGGGCAGCCACGATGCGCAGCATCCACCAAGGGAGACCAAGACCATGGCCACAGAGGACAAGTCTGACCAAGCCAGCTTTCCCGTCTCGTTCGTGCCTACTCCCAGCAAGGAATATCGCACCCACCGCAAGACCATGAAGGCCACCGCGCAACCGGGGGCGCCGGCGGGGCCCCTGCCGACCCCCATGCCCATACCCATCCCCATACCGATACTGCTTCCCGGCGCGCGGGTGCTGATCTACAAGCAGGATCCCTCGGTAAGCGAGATCGGCATCCGCAAGGTGTTCCTCCCCGGGCACATCTTCGCCGGCCCCAAGGATGGCCGCATCACCAGCGGCACCCCGGGCTTGCCGGGAGTGAGCCCCAACGCCTTCGGCGACCTGATCGAGATTCCCCCGGATACCGACGCCTTTGACGCGGTGCACACCTTCGCCATCGTCCGCATGACCCTAACCATGTACCAGCGCGCCCTGGCCACCGGCGGCTCGCAGGCCCCGGTGCCCTGGCAGTGGAACAACGCCAACAACGCCGAGCCCCTCAACGTTTTCCCCCACGGCCTGCCCAACGTCATGAACGCCTACTACAGCCGCAACGTCAAAAGCGTCAAGTTCGGTGATTTCGTCCCCTCGGGAGGGGGAGCGCGGGTATTCACCTGCCGGTCGCTGGACATCGTTTCCCACGAAACCGGGCACGCCATCCTGGATGGGCTCAAGCCGGGCTGGATCGAGTCCAGCAACACCCCGCAGACGGGCGGCTTGCACGAGTCCTTCGGCGACCTCACGGCCATTTTCCTGGCGCTGTCCCAGTTGGATCAGGTCGAGGCGGTCATCGCCCAAACCAAGTCCAACCTGCACGACAAGACCTTCCTGGCCGATCTGGCCGAGCAATTCGGCCTGGCCCTGGGGCGGCCCACCGGCCTGCGCAACGCCGACAACGACCTGAAGCTCAGCCAGGTCTCCTCCGAGGTCCACGACATCTCGCAGGTCTTCACCGGGGCCATTTACGACATCCTGGCGGACATCTTCGCCTTTGAGCGCAAGCCCGCGGTCAGGGATGACGCCGCCGTCCTCCATGAGGTGGCGCAGTACCTGTGCGGCCTGTGTCTGCGGGCGATTATCGCGGCCCCCAAGAGCAACGCCACCTTCGCCGACGTGGCCAACCAGATGCTCAAGATCGCCTTCGCCGACAATAAGCCGGTGCAGTACCGCAACTTCATCCGCAACCGCTTCGCGGTCCGCGAGGTCATCGTCTCGCCGACCCCCCTGACCGTGGACCACGAGCCCAGCCATGTGATGAAGGCGGGCATAAAGGACGCTCCGGGGGCGGTGCAGGATCGCCGCGCCTGCTGCGGCACCATGCAACTGCCGGAATACACCGGGGCGGAACAGGCGTTGCAGGCGGAGATCGAGGAATTCAAGAAGTCCCTGGCCGGCCTGAAAAGATAGACAACCCCGCGCCAGCGGCCAGGCCGATGGGAACCCAAGCCATGGATGGCTTTGATTGCCTCTTGGTATTAGACTGGCTTTGGGGGTTGGCGCTGGCCATGGCAAGGCATTGCACGGGGGCGGGCAGCCCCCCGTGCAATGCCCTCGCGAGCTGAGCGCGGGCC
>JAKAGJ010000398.1 GCA_021815655.1 Deltaproteobacteria bacterium
CTCCGCCGTGCCCCAGTTTATGCCCTGGAAGACGGCCGGCGCCGGTTTGCTCAAGCCCACCAGGTAATAGCCGCCGTCCTGGGCTGGCCCCAGCACCAGGTCGTGGTCGGCCAGGGCCTTGAAGGCCCGGGAGAGCAGGCGGTCGTCGCGGCCGGGGCAGTCCGTGCCCACCAGCACCACCCGCTCCTCACCTTCTTGCAGGGCCTGGTGCAGGGCGCGGGCCATGCGCGCGCCCAGGTCGCCGGGGCCTTGGGGCCTGTACAGGGGGGCCTGCCCCAGCCAGGCGGCCATGGCCGCCGCGCCGCCGCCGTCATGGCGCACCTCCAGGCGCAGCGGCTCCCGCCGGGCCAGCGTCAAACCCCAGGCCAGGGTATCCCGGCCCAGGCGGTGGGCCAGCTCGGCGGCGCCCCGCGGCCCTAGGGCCGGGATGAGCCTAGTCTTGACCCGCCCCGGCTCAGGGTAGCGGGTAAAAACGATCAGGCGTTGGGCTATGGGCACTTGCCTGAACTCAGGCCACGATGGCCCCGCCTCAGGTGAAGCCGGCCCCGGCGGCGCAGGTGTAGCAGTGCTCGCCCACGGCGATGGGCTGCCCCTGGGGCGGTGGCCCCTCCATTTCGGAGATGTGGGTGCGCCGGCCCCCCAGGGGCAGGCCGGCGGCCTGGTTGAAGTCGCAGTCATGGAGGTAGCCGTCCCAGGCCACCGAAACCAGGCCCCGGCACATCACTCCCGCCAGGGCGCAGGGGTTGAAGCCTTCGGCCAGGCGCCGCACATAGGGCTCGTAGCCCTCCGAAGCCAGGAGCCAGGTCTTGAAGCGCCCCAGGGGCACGTTGGCGAAGACGTGCAGCTGGTTGAAGCTCAAGCCCCAGCGGCTGGCCAGGGCCTGACGGAAGCGCTTGGCCGTGGCCGCCTGCTCCGGGGCCTGGAAGGCGCCGGCGGGGTTGACCACCAGGTCCAGCTCCAGGCCCGACCCCGGCTGGCCGTAGCCGGCCTGGTTGAGCAGGCCCAGGCACTCAAGTGAGCGCTCGAATACGCCGGGGCCGCGCTGAGCCTCGGCCTGCTGGGCGTTCAGCGAGGGGAAAGAGCCTGTGATAACCACTTTGTTTTTGGCCAGCACCGGTATCAGCCCTCGGTGCTGGTCGCTGGCCAGGGCTGTGAGATTGGCCCGCAGGATGACCCGGGGCAGCAGGGCGCAGGCGCCTTCCAGCAAAAGCTCCAGGTTGGGATTGAGCTCCGGGGCGCCGCCGGTGATGTCCAGCATTTGGAATCGCCCGCGCCGGGCATAGGCCAGCACCTGCTCCATGGTGGCGGCGTCCATCACCTCGGGCCGGGCGGGGCCGGCCTCCAGGTGGCAGTGGCGGCAGGCCTGGTTGCACAAGAGCCCCACGTTGACCTGCAACACCGAGGTCTGGCCTCGGGCCAGGTCCAATTGGTGCCGGCGCAGGGTTTGGCTGAAGGCGGGGACGGCGGACATGCTGACCCGGGGATTTAGAGGGATAGCTTCTGGGCCTGCTTGCGCATCTGCACCCCATGCACCAGGGCGGCGCCGCCCCGGATGGCGCAGGCCACGTGCAGGGCCTCGGTCATCTCGGCCAGGTTGGAGCCCTTGTCCAGGCAGGCCTGGGTATAGGCGTCGATGCAGTAGGGGCATTGCAGGGCGTGGGCCACCGCCAGGGCGATGAGCGACTTCTCGCGGGCGCTCAGCTCGCCCTCGGCAAAAACCGCGCCGTAGTAGTCGAAGAATTTTTGGGCCAGCTCGGGGGCCTGCTGGCCGATCTCGGCGAAGCGGGGCAGGTCCTGGGGATCGTAGTAGGTGCTCATGAGGTTTCCTTGGAGTTGGATGGTCGAGACTCCCGGGGTGGGCGACCACCGGGATGAAAAAGCTCTCCGCACCTATGATAGGCGCTGGGGGCGCTCTTGTAAACCATCAGATAACCAATGGAACTGTCCCTCTAGCCTTGGGAGGCGGCGATACACCAGCAGCCTCGTTTCGCTTCTTGCCTAGACCCCGGCCCCGGCGTCATACTGTAAAGGCAAGTGGCCGTCGAGCCCTCCACAGGGCAAAGCCTGCGTCGGCCACGGGTAATAAGGTGCCCGTTTATCGTCCGCTCTTTTTCACCGCCAGCCGCCTGCCCCTTGCCGAAGGCGCCCCTGGGTCAGCCAAACCCCAGGGCGGGGTGGGCCTATGGACGGGAGCATCATCATGGCCAAACATGCTCTCAACGCCCCGCCGCGCCGTTTGGCCGAGGGCGTGTACATGGTGGGCGGGCCGGACCTCTCCGACCCTCGTGACTGCCTGTGCTACCTGGTGCAGGGGCCCGAGGCCCGGGTGCTCGTGGACTGCGGGGCCGGCCCCAGCGCCGCGCGCATCCTGGACCTGGTGCAAGAGGCCGCCGGTCAACCACCCAGCCACCTGCTCCTCACCCACGCCCACATCGACCACGCCGGCGGCGTCGCGGAGCTGGTGCGGCTGTGCGGCTGCCAAGTTCTCATTCACCGGGATGACGCCCAGACCCTGGCCCAGGGCGATCCCTTGCGCAGCGCCGCCCAGTGGTACGGGCTGAAGCTGGAGCCGGTGCGGGCCGACGTGGTCCTGGGGCAGCGGCACCAGTTGGACCTGGGCCAGGGGCTCAAGCTGAACATCCTGCACACCCCCGGCCATACCCCCGGCTCGGTGAGCGCCTGGTGCCAGGCCGAGGAGCAAAAGGTGCTCTTCGGCCAGGATATCCACGGCCCCTTCTCGCCCACCTTCGGCTCGGACATCTTGTTGTGGCGCCAGAGCATGCAGGAGCTTCTGGCGCTCAATTGCGACATCCTGGCCGAGGGGCACTACGGGGTTTTCCGCCCCGCCGCCGAGGTGGCCGGTTTCATCCACAAGCAGCTGGGCCTGCACTAATCAGGGGACACGTTTATTGCCGGGGTTCCAAGGGGGCGCGCAGCAGCCCCTTGGTCAAGGGCAGGGTCATACCCTACACGCTAAATGGCTTTGTTGATTAAAATACATGGCTTGATCGAATGGCGCGTCAGCGGAAATGGCAGGCGCAGAGGTGGCCGGGCTCGATCTCCCTTAGCTCCGGCACCTCCTGGTGGCAGAGCGCCTGGGCCTCGGGGCAGCGGGTGTGGAAGCGGCAACCGGCCGGCGGGTTGATGGGGCTGGCCACGTCGCCCTTGAGCGCCGGCGGGGGCAGGCGCTTCTTGGGGTCAGCCTGGGGCGCGGCCAAGAGCAGGGCCTCGGTGTAGGGGTGCCGGGGCGGCCGCGCAAACAGCGCCGCCGGCGTCAATTCCATGATCTTGCCCAGATACATTACCGCGATGCGGTCGGAAAGATGGCTGACCACCGAGAGGTCGTGGGCCACCAGCAGGTAGGTCAGCCCGAAGCGCTCCTTCAGGTCCATGAGCAGGTTGATGACCTGGGCCTGGATGGAGACGTCCAGGGCGCTCACCGGCTCGTCGGCCACCACCAGGCGGGGGTGCAGGGCCAGGGCGCGGGCGATGCCGATGCGTTGGCGCTGGCCGCCGCTGAACTGGTGGGGATAGCGCCGGGCGTGCTCGGGGCGCAGGCCCACCTCGTGCAGCAGCTCCTCCACCCGCGCCTGGATCTGGGCTTGGGTGCCCATGCGGTGAATGCGCAGGGGCTCGGCCAGGATGCCGCCCACGGTGAGCCGGGGGTTGAGGCTGGTCACCGGGTCCTGGAAGACGATCTGCATCTGGCGGCGCAGGCCGCGCAGCTCCCAGAT
>JAKAGJ010000399.1 GCA_021815655.1 Deltaproteobacteria bacterium
CCGGGCCGGGAGACATGATGACCGCGCGCTCCACGGCGTTTATCAGTTCGCGCACATTGCCCGGCCAGGCGTAGGCCAGGAGCCGGGCGCGGGCCGCCGGGCTGAAGCCTCGCAGCTGGCGGGCGTTCTTTTGGTTGAAGCGCACCAGGAACTGCTCGGCCAGGGCCACCACGTCCTCGCCCCGGGCGCGCAAGGGCGGCATCTCCAGGTTGACCACGTTGAGGCGGTAGTAGAGGTCCTCGCGGAAGCCGCCGTCCTTGACCGCCTGGGCCAAATCGCGGTTGGTGGCCGCCAGCACCCGCACGTCGGCCTTGAAGGTGTGGTTGGAGCCCAGGGGGGTGTACTCGCCCTCCTGCAGGGCCCGCAGCATCTTGGCCTGGGTGGCGGGACTCATCTCGCCGATCTCGTCCAAAAACAGCGTGCCGCGGTCGGCGGCCTTGAGGCGCCCCTCGCGGCGGGCCACCGCCCCGGTGAAGGCGCCTCGCTCGTGGCCGAAGATTTCGGCCTCCAACAGCGTCTCGGGCAAGGCCGCGCAGTTGACCTTGACCAGGGGGCCGTCCTTGCGCCGGGAGTTCTGGTGGATGATCTGGGCCACCACCTCCTTGCCGGTGCCGCTCTCGCCGGTTATGAGCACCGTGGCCTCCGAGGGCGCCACCACGGCCAGGGTCTCCTTGAGGCGCAGCATGGGCGGGCTCTGGCCGATGAGCGAGGAGAAGTCGAAACGCTCGGCCAGGCGCTCGGCCTGGGCCTGCACCCTGCGCGCCAGGCCGGCGGCCTTGAGGTGGCGCTGCACCTTTATGAGGACTTCTTCCATGTCCAGGGGCTTGGGCAGGTAGTCCTCCGCGCCGGCCTTCAAGGCGGCCACGGCGCTCTCGATGCTGCCGTAGGCCGTCATCATCAAGACCGGCGCCTCGGGCAGCAGAGCCTTGAGCCGGGGCAGGGCGGCCATGCCGTCCTGGCGGGGCATCACCACGTCCATCAACGCCAGGTCCACGGTTTCGGCCGCCGCCAGGGCCAGGGCCTGCTCGCCGTCGCCCGCCTCCAGAACCTTAAAGCCGGCGTCTTCCAGGTGGGCGCGCAGCATAAGCCGGTGGGCGCGTTCGTCGTCCACCACCAGGATGGTCTGGGCGGGTTCCTTGACCTGGGTCATGCCTTGACTCCGTTCAGGGGCAGGGTCAGGGTGAAGACGGCGCCGCCCTCGGGGGCGTTGGCGGCCTTGAGTTCGCCGCCATGGGCCTGGGCGATGCGGCGGGCGATGGCCAGGCCCAGGCCGGTGCCCCGCTCGCGGGTGCTGAAGAAGGGATCGAAGACCTGGTCGAGATCGCCGGGGGGCAGACCGGGGCCAGTGTCCTGCACCGTGACCTCCACCAGCCCCTTGCGGGTCTGGGCCTTGATGGACAGACGCCCGCGCCCATCCAGGGCCTCCAGGGCGTTGACCACCAGATTGACCAGCACCTGGCGCACCTGGTCGGGATCGGCCTGCACGGGGGGCAGACCCTCGTCCACCTCCAGGACCATGTCCACGCCCTGGGCGCGGGGGTCGTCGGCCATGAGGTCCAGGGTGCCTTGCAGGGACTCGCGCAGGTCCAGGGGGAAGCGTCGGGGCTGGCGGGGCCGGGTGTATTCCAACAGGCCCGATACCACCCGCTCCAGGCGGTCCACCTCGGCCACGGCCACTTCGGCGTATTCAGCCTCCTTGGAGCCTGGCTCCCGGCCCTTGGCCAGGTATTGCACCAGGCCGCGCAGGGCCGACAGGGGGTTGCGCACCTCGTGGGCCACCGAGCCGGCCAGGCGCCCCACGGCGGCCAGGTGGGCGGCCTCGGCCACCTCCTTGCGCAGACGGGCCACCTCGCGGTCGCGGCGGCGGGTGGCGGCCATGAGCCCCAAGGCCACCAAAAGGGCCGCGGCGAAGATCAGGCCGGCCAGGAGCAAGGCCTGGCGCAGGTCCCTGCGGCGGTCCTCCTCATAGGTCTGGGTGGACAGGCGCACCAGTATATAGGCCTGGCCCAGGCGCAGGCGGTTTGCCATATGGCCCCGCCCCATCATGCCCCCGGCCATGTGCATGTGCTCGGGGTCCATCATGCCCCGCAGGCGGCCCGGGTGGGGCGGCCCGGGTGGGGCGGCCTGCCCCGGGGAGGCCTCGGAGGGGGGGCCGGGCGGCGGCGCTTGCGGGGGGGGACCCTCGGGGTGCGGCGGGCGGTTATCCGGGGCATAGGCCCAGGGGGGCAGGGTGTGCCCCATGCGCAGCAGGCGCTGGAAGGGCTCGAAACGCCGCCCCACCACCAGTTCCCCGGCCAGAAAGGTGTTGACCGCCTGGCGCTGCTCCACCTGGACGCGTAGGTCCGCTGGCAGCCCCGCGAGGGGGTCGTCGGTTTTTTCCTGGCGGGCCGCCTCCAGGGCCTCGTTGCGGGCCGAGGCCATGAGGTTGCCCGTGGGGCCCAGTATGGCGATGGCCAGCACGTGGGGATGGTCGACCAATTCGTCCACCAGGGCCTGCAACATGACCGCCCGCCAGGATCCCTGGCGCATGCTGGCCCGGGTGGCCCCCTCCAGGGCCTGCACCAGGAGGGTGCCGTGGTAGGTCAGGGACTGCACCATAAGCTCGCGGGTGCGCTGTATGCGGTCATGGGTGGTGATGGCCAGGGCCGCCAGGAGAAGCACCAGCACCCCGCCCAGGAGCAGGGCCGTCCAGCCGGTGCGGGCCTCGGAGGCCTCGGTGGTGGTGGCGGGCAAGGGGCAACGCCTTTCCGAAATGGGGCCAGGTAGAACCGGGGTGGCCGCGCCGTCCCGTCTTGGGGCCTGGCCGTCCAGGGACCGCCGGCCCCGACCAGGCGGGAAGATGAAGGCCCAGGGCGAGCGTGCCCTGGGCCTTGATTCTAGCGTAACCGGGGGGCCTAGCGCCAGCCGCCGCCCATCATGCCGCCGCCGCCCATGCCGCCACCCATCATGCCGCAGCCGCCGCCCATGCCCCGGCCCATGCCGCGGCCCATGCCCCGGCCAAAGGCGTTGGGGTACTTGGCCCGGAACTCGTTGCGCTTCTTGGCCAGGGTCGCGCCCAGGTCCACCATTTCGTCGGACAGGGCCTTGATCTTGGCCTGGTCAGGGGTGGGCTGAGCGTAGAGGGTCTGCAACTCGGCCCGCTTGGCGGCCAGATTCTGGCGCAGGGCCAGGGTCTGGTTCAGGAACTCCGCGTGGGCCTTCTGGATCTCGGCCTGCTGCTCGGGGGTGAGCTGGGCCCAGCCTTGACCCATGTGATAGCCGGGCCCCATGCCGGCGCCCATGCCGGGGCCGCCGGCGCCAGGGGCGGCCAGGGCCGTGGTGCTGATGAGGGCGGCCAGGCCCAGGGCTGCGGTCAGGGCTGCGTACTTCTTCTTCATGGTAAATCCTCCTTGGTTTTGGCAATCCGGTTTGCGATTGATTTTCGCTCGCGTCTGCCAGCTTACAAAGCAGGAGGCGTGCCAGAATGGCCCTGACAAGGGTCAATGAACAATAAAACCATAAAACCAGAGGCTTATCTATGAGGCGCTAATCATAGCTCCTGGCTGTAGTTATTGTGGCGCAAAAAAACTACGCGCCTCGGAACCGAGGTGCATAATTTTTTTGCACCAGGCGGCCCTCACTTGAGCAGCAGGTTGAACTGGGCCCGGTCGTTGCGCCCGGCGTTGACCACATCCACGGTGACCACCCACCAGCCGGGCTGGGAAAAGACCAGTCCCTTGGCCTGATAATAGCCA
>JAKAGJ010000400.1 GCA_021815655.1 Deltaproteobacteria bacterium
GCAGCGCCCGCGGCGGTGGCGGCGGGGCATGCAGATGCGCGGTCTCGGGCATGACGAGCCAGACCAGCGCCACCGCCCCCGCGCCGAGTCCGGCGAGGACGACTAAGCCCTAGGAGTCGAGCCTGTCTCCCAAGTCCAAACGTCCAGTGGCCGCCGCGATCGGGATTTCACTCCTGATCGTGGCGGCCTTTGCCTTGGGGCTGGTGCTCCTGGGCCAGCGCGGCGCCGAGCCCCTGTTTGGCGACAAGATCGGCGTGGTGGAGGTCAAGGGCGTCATCAGCGACTCGCGCCCCACCATGGAGGCCCTGGATGAGTTCCGCCGCGACGACTCGGTGCGGGCCATCGTGCTGCGCGTTGACTCGCCCGGCGGCGGGGTGGGCCCCAGCCAGGAGATCTACCAGGAGGTGAAGCGCACCGCCCAGGCCAAGCCCGTGGTCTGCTCCATGGGCAGCGTGGCCGCCAGCGGCGGCTACTACATCGCCGGGCCCTGCACCAAGATCATGGCCAACCCCGGCACCATCACCGGCTCCATCGGCATCATCTCCACCATACCCAACCTCTCCGGCCTGATGGACAAGCTGGGCGTCAAGCTGCAAACCATCAAGAGTGGCGACCTGAAGGGCGCGGGCTCCCCCGACCGCCCCCTGAGCGAGGCCGAGCGGGTCATGCTGGAGGAACTGAACAAGGACCTCTACGACCAGTTTCTGGGCTCCATGGCCGCCGAGCGCCATCTCACCCCCGAGCAGATCAAGGCCATAAACGACAGCCGGGTGGTCAGCGGACGCCGCGCCAAGGACCTGGGCCTGGTGGACGAGCTGGGCAACTTCAACGATGCCGTGAAGCTGGCGGCCAAGCTGGGTGGCATACCCGGCCGGCCCAAGCTGATCCAGCCCCAGGACAAGCGCGATCGATGGTGGGGCCGCATGCTCAAGGAGGAGGGGCGCGCGCTCCTGGGCCACATCCTGGAGCAGGCGCAATCCACGGGCGGGCCGCAGTACCTCTACACCCCGCCCCTGGAGGGGCGCTAGGGGCCATGGCCGCCGCTCCCGCGTCGCCTGGCCTGCTCTCCGGGCCGCGCGCGCCCCTGGCCGCGCTGGGCTTCCTCTGGACCCACAAGCGCCTGTTGCCCCTGGCCATCACGCCCTTCCTGATAAACCTGGGCCTCTTCGTCCTGTTCTTTTGGTTCAGCTACGGCCGCTTCCAGCGTTGGGTCACGGCCTTCCTGCCCCTGAACGAGGGCTGGTGGTGGGTGCTGCTCTACTATGTCCTGGCCGCGGCGGCGGTGCTCCTCCTGCTGGTGGTGCAGGTCTACCTCTTCGCCGTGGTGGGCGGGGTGGTGGCCGCGCCCTTCCTGGAGCTACTCACCCGCCGGGTGGAGGAGGAGGCCCGACCCGGCGCGGCCGGGGCCTGGAGCCAGGCCGGCATGCTGGCCGAGATCGCCCGCGTGGCTGGCCAGGCCCTCAAGAAGGTCCTGCTCTACGCGGCGGTGATGGTGGTTCTGCTCATGCTCAACCTGCTGCCCGGCCTGGGCACCCTGCTCTATGCCGGCCTGGCCTTCCTGGTCACCTGCTTCTTCCTGGCCCTGGAGTTCCTGGACTATCCCCTGGACCGGCGCGGGCTCAGCCTGGCGGCCAAGCTCTCCTATGTGCGCCGGGCCGGGCTATCGGCCCTGGGCTTCGGCGCGGCGGTCTTCGCCCTGGGCGTGGTGCCGCTGGTGAACCTGCTGTTTTTGCCCCTGGCCGCCGTGGGGGGGACGCTGTTGTATCTGGAGAGGGAAGGGGAGGCGGCGCCTCCGCCTCCCGCTACTTCTTTCGCCTCTTGATGAAGAGGCGGTCGCTATCCCCGCCAGTCTTGGCCTGGGCCTCTCGTGATTAGTAATATCTCCTGAAATCGCGCTGGGCTAGCGCCTGATTACCACTATGCTACCGTGTTGTCTGGCAGGAAAAGGCATCGGATAATCTTGAACGATAGGCAGATAAAAAATTGTTTCTCGCGCAAAATTCTCGTCGTTATTTACAGGCAAACCAAAGGCAAGCTAACATGCCACATTATTGGTAACCACGTATTGGGGCAGGTGGTGAATACTCTATGCCCCTACTTAGTATTGCCAGCCCTGCGCATTAAAGCGCCTAACATGGCTCTAGGAAATCGGGGACAGCGCGCGAAAGGAAGAGAACCCATGCTATATTATCAGTCGCAATATACTGGCAATAAAAGTAATTTCATGAAGTTGGAGCTTGGGCGATGAAAAAGGTATTGCTGTTGACGGTTGCCTTGCTGTCCCTTTATGGCTGCTTGATACCTGATAAGTTTACTATGGTTATTGATATTGGCACTGACGGTTCCTATGCGATCAATTATGAAGGGACCATGATGTTCGGATTGTTCTTGGGCAGCCGTCCCTCCGACAGGGACATCGAGGCAGTCAAGCATGATATACTGAGGGATCACAGATTTAAAAGCGCCGAATATGCTGGCAATGGAAGATACAAGGTTTCATACGTGGATAAAGGCAAGCTCACATCACCTGTTTACTTCATCGGGCAGGAAATGACCAACTTCGTAACCATCATTCCCCGATCCCAGGACAAGGACAAGCTGGTCACCATCGTTTCCAGTTTGGATTTCAGTCAAAGTAGGCAAGGAGAGATAAAGGAGATTGTGGACAGCATAGACGGGATATTGATTGTTAGGACTAAAGGCAAGGTCTTGGATCACAATGCTGAAACCACTCCCCGATTTTTTGGCCTGTTCGGTGATTATACCTGGCATATCAAGAAAGGTTTCAAGGCACCGTCCATGTTGATCAACATCCCCAACCGATGAGGGACTCCACCGAACCAAGGCCGAGTAGCTATTTAGAGGATCAAATGCCGCTGGGACCTCGGGAGCCCAACCACCGAAGCCACAAAGGTGGGCCCACCATCTATTTCCCCACCTTTCTTACTCCTGCCTCGGTGTCCGATTGTCACGCTGCCTCCTCACCGACTCTTGCGCTCCTCCCCTACTGATGCTAGCATGCACATTTCTGGAGCCAGCCGCGCAAGCGGCGCGATAAGTTGACTTTTTCCCGGGGGAGGAGCATGGCCCCGAAGGTTGGACTGAGCTTTCAGGAACTGATCATGGCTCTGACGCACTACTGGGCCGACCAGGGCTGCATAATCGGCCAGCCCTATGACCTGGAGGTGGGCGCGGGCACCTTCAACCCCCACACTCTCCTGCGGGTGCTCGGCCCCGAGCCCTGGAAGGTGGCCTACGTGGAGCCCAGCCGCCGGCCCACCGACGGCCGCTACGGCGAGAACCCCAACCGCCTCCAGCACTACTACCAATACCAGGTGATCCTGAAGCCCTCGCCCTTGAACGTGCAGGAGCTCTACCTGGACTCGCTCAGGGCCTTTGGCATCGACCCCCTGGAGCATGACATCCGCTTCGTGGAGGACGACTGGGAGTCGCCCACCCTGGGCGCCTGGGGCCTGGGCTGGGAGGTCTGGCTGGACGGCATGGAGATCACCCAGTTCACCTACTTCCAGCAGGCAGGCTCCATCGACCTTGACCCCATCAGCGTGGAGCTCACCTATGGCCTGGAGCGCATCGCCATGTATCTCCAGCAGGTGAACAACGTCTACGACCTGGAGTGGACCAAGGGCGTGAAGTACGGCGACGTGCACCACAAGGGCGAGTGGGAGCACTCCACCTACAACTTCGAGCAGGCCGACGTGTCCAT
>JAKAGJ010000401.1 GCA_021815655.1 Deltaproteobacteria bacterium
GGTCTTGCGCGCCAGGCTCAAGCGCCGGCCGCCGTCGCTGATGCTCAGGCCCTCCACCTCCACCCCGGCCAGGGTGATCTTGACCTCGTGGGTCTTGCCGCCCATCTGCAAGCCGCGCAGCTCCATGGAGGCCGGCCCCATGGCCAGGTCGCAGCGCTTCAAGTCCCCCCACAGGCTCAAGTCGACCTTGTCCAGGCG
The DNA here is from genome assembly GCA_021815655.1 of Deltaproteobacteria bacterium. Classification (GTDB taxonomy): domain Bacteria; phylum Desulfobacterota; class Desulfarculia; order Desulfarculales; family Desulfarculaceae; genus JACRDC01. Next base: position 199 of record JAKAGJ010000401.1, read on the forward strand.
CAGGCTCTGGGCCTTGAAGGCCATCTCCGGGGTGCCGGCCATGGTCAGGCCCAGGTCTTTGACCACAAAAGCCGTGCCCTCGGCCGTGAGCGCCCCGTGGGTCACCACCGGCTCGCGGCCATAGGCCGCCTGGTACTGGGCCTTTATGGCCGGGATAAGCATGCGGTCCAGGGCCTGTTGCATCTGCCACAGCCGCACCTGGGGCCAGAAGGCCACCAGGCCGGCCACCACGGCCAAGACCACCACCACAAAAGCCAGCAGTAATTTTTTCATGGGTCGACTCCCCCCAGGGTATGGGCGTGGCAGGTATTTGTTTATTATAGGCCAGGCGGCGCGGACGGGCCAAGTGCCCCGGCGCCCATTGACCCGGCCGGCGTACCGGCCTCGGCCGACAGGTTGACGCCCCAGCGGGGGCGCCCGGTTATCTGAACCTGCCCAGCGCCGCGCGCAGGAGGGCCTCCACCGTGGGCTCGCCCTCCAGGGCCTTGACCGCGCCCTCCACGGCCTTGGCCGCCGCGGACTCGGGGTAGCCCAGGTTGATGAGCGCGCTGATGGCGTCCTCAACGGCCGGCGGGCGGCCGAGGGTGGAGGCGGGCAGGGCGGCGATCCCCGGCGCCAGGGCCGGTATCTTGCCCTCCAGCTCCACCACCAGGCGGGCGGCGGTCTTCTTGCCCACGCCGGGCACCTTGGTCAGCCGCTCGGCGTCGCGGCCGCGCACCGCCAGCCACAGGTCGTCGGGGGCGATGCCCGAGAGGATGCCCAGGGCCAGCTTGGGACCCACGCCGGTGATGGCGACGAGGGCGTGGAAGGCCTGGCGCTCCTGCTCGCGCAAAAAGCCATAGAGATGGATGGCGTCCTCGCGCACCACCGTGTGCACCAACAGGTCCAGGGGCTGGCCCGGCTCGGGCAGGTCGTAGAAGGTGCCCAGGCTGATGAAGACGCGGTAGCCCACGCCGGCCACGTCCAGCACCACCTGCTCGGGGCGCCGCTCCAGGAGCGTGCCGCGCAGGCGGGCGATCATGGCCGGCCTCCCAGGCCGCGGATGTTGCGGGAGTGCAGGTGGCACACGGCGATGGCCAGAGCGTCGCTGGCGTCCAGGCTGAATTCCCGGGGCGGGGGCAGGGTCTGCTTAAGGATGGCCTCCACCATGGCCCGCACCTGTTCCTTGCCGGCGCGGCCCGTGCCCACCAGGGCCTTCTTCACCGCCGCCGGGGCGTACTCGTGGATGGACAGCCCCGCCAAGGCCCCGGCCAACAGCGCCACTCCCCGGGCCTGGCCCAGCAAGAGGGCGGTGCGGGCGTTGTGGGAGGTAAAGACGCCCTCCACGGCCAGTTCCACGGGGTGGTGGCGGCTGATGATATCCGCCAACTGCTCGAAGATGTGGCGCAGCCGCTCGGGGAAGGGCCAGGCCGCCGGCGAGGTGATGGTGCCGCCGGCCACCAGGCTCAAGCGCCGGCCATCCGGGGCCGGCTCCACCACGCCCCAGCCGGTGCGCAGGGAGCCGGGGTCCAGCCCCAGCACCCGCGGGCCGCCGGCCGGCGAGATCAAGTTGGGCTCCCGCTGGCGGCCATGCCGGGCAAGCGCCTGTTTATCCCCAAGGACATCAGCCCTCCAGGGAAGCCAGCACCTCGTCGTCGATGTCGAAGTTGGCGAAGACCTGCTGCACGTCGTCGTACTCGTCCAGGGCTTCCAGGAGCTTCAAGACCCGGCCCGCCTCGGCGGGGTCGGTCACGGCCACGGTGGTGGAGGGCAGCTTGGTCAGCTCGGAGCTGCTGGGCTTGATGCCGGCGTCGGTGAGCGCCTGGCTCACGGGGTTGTAGTCGGTGGGGGCGCAGTACACCTCCCAGACCTCGCCCTCGTCTTTGACGTCCTCGGCGCCGGCCTCCAGGGCCACTTCCATGATCTTGTCCTCGTCGGCGGAGGTCTTGTCCACGGTGAACAGGCCCTTGGCCTCGAAGAGATAGCCCACGGCCCCGGCCTTGGCCAACTGGCCCCCGCGCTTGTTGAGGATGTGGCGGATGTCGGCCGCCGTGCGGTTCTTGTTGTCGGTCATGACTTCGATCAAAAAGGCCACGCCCCCCGGGCCGTAGCCTTCGTAGGTGATTTCCTCGTAGGTCACGCCGTCCAGCTCGCCGGTGCCCTTCTTGATGGCCCGGTCGATGTTGTCCTTGGGCATGTTCTGGGCCTTGGCCGCGTCGATGGCGGTGCGCAGGCGCGGGTTGCCGTCGGGGTCGCCGCCGCCGAACTTGGCCGCCACCGATATTTCACGGATCAGCCTGGTGAAGACCTGGCCGCGCTTGGCGTCGGCGGCCCCTTTCTTGCGCTTGATGGTGCTCCACTTGGAGTGACCGGACATGGCGTCTCCTTAAGGTCTGGGCTGGGGCTATAAGCCGCAAAAAAATATTTGCCGTCGCCGGCCATGAGCCATGGCCGCCGCGGGGTCAATGCGTCAATACCAACTCGCCTGGGCCTACCCGGCCTTCTTGAGGCCCCGGCCCAGGAGGTAGATCTCCTTGCTGGCCGCCCGGCTGGCCTCGGGCTTGTGGGCCTTGCCCAGGCTGAAGGCGGCCTTGACCCGCTTGATAAGCTCCTCGACCTGGGGGCCGAAGTAGACCTTGGCCACCAGGGAGCCGCCGGGCTTCAGGAGGGCCATGGCCAGGTCCAGGGCCTTGGCCGTCAGCTCGTAACTGGCGGCCATGTCGGCGTGCATGACGCCCGTGGTGCGCGGGGCCACGTCGCTCAAGACCAGGTCATAGGCCGGGGCGAAGGCCCGCAGGTCCTCGGGCAAGAGCGTCAGCAGGTCGGCCTGCACATAGCGCGCCCAGGCCGGCAGTTCCACGCCAGCCTCCTGGATATCCACCCCTACCACCAGTCCCGTGGGTCCCACCCTCTGGCAGGCGTACTGTAGCCAGGAACCGGGGTGGGCGCCCAGGTCCAGCACCTTCTGCCCAGGCTTGAGGAGCTGGTACCGACGGTCCATTTCCTCGAGCTTGTACACCGAGCGGGCGGCGAAACCCTCGCGCTTGGCCCGGTGGTAGCGGGCATCGGCTTGGCCTTGGCGGGTCATAGCCTGACAAATCTAGCACAGCGGCCAAACAGGGGCAAGCGTCGGCTGGTTGGCCCTCAGCCCAGCAGCTGGCGAGCCAGGCCCCGGGCCGCCTCCAGGCGTTCGGCGCTGACGTCGCAGGCCCCGGCCTGGCCGGTGGCGGTGGCGCGCAGCAGGTGGTGGTCCGTGAAGCCGTACCAGCGCAGGAAACCGATGTACAGCGGGTAGACGTCGGCGAAATTGTTCTCCGGGCCGGCCTGGCTCAGGCACCAGACGCTTTTCTTGCCCGGGGCCAGGCGGCAGGGCTGGGGATTGGTCATGTAATCCGGCACCAGGAAGGAGAACCAGCGGTCGAGGCAGCACTTCAACTGCCCGCTGATCTGTCCGAAGTAGATGGGCGAGGCGACGACCCAGAGGTCGGCCTGGGCCAGGGCGGCCAGCACCGGGGCCAGGTCGTCTTTGACCACGCAGGTCTCGGA
>JAKAGJ010000402.1 GCA_021815655.1 Deltaproteobacteria bacterium
GCGGGCGGCAATCCCCTCCTCCAACAAATAACCCCCGACAAGATGATCACCAATACACTCACTGGCGTCAGCGCCGTATAGACCTTTACCAAGGTGGGTGGGAGCGGCCCCATGATTGGCCATCCGGCCATGGGCAGATAACACACCAGCAAGATGGTGACCAGGCGATCACCTAGAGGGAAATGCCTTTTCAGGGGCAAGAAGGCTTTGACAAACGATAGCCTTGCGAGGGAGAGCAGCCCCAGTATCGCAAAGGGCAGACCGACCATGCGGGAGAACCAGGCCTGCGGCGCGAAAGCTTGAAAGAGGCCGTCGAGGAACCCTATGTAAATGCAGAAGGTGAGCAACAGCACGCCGTACCAGAGATAGCCGGCATAGCGCAGAGTGAAAAAGATACTCAGGTTGCTGGCCGCCAGGATGGCCAGGATGCCAAGGAGCGACCCGGTGAACAGGGTCTGCGCCAGAAGCCTTCTTTCAAATCCGCTCCTGGTGGTGATCTCGGGCGAGGCTTCCAAGCTTACGCCCGGCTTTATTCGCAGGAAGATGGTTTGCGGCGCCTCGCTGGGCGCTGGAAGATGGAAGTGGGAGAACTGGCTAGGATGGTCCATGGGCTGACCAGTACGGCTAAGCGGACCAACCTTCAGCCATTCCTGCTTCCCATCCCGCGAGATTACAGATGTGTACAAGGTGGCCGTGATCTTGGTTGCCTGGCTCAAGTCGAAGACATAGTCCGGCCGGCCGACCGCGCCATCCCGGCCGGCCAGGGTAAGGCGCAGCCAATAGGTGGAATGCGTCAGCCCAGTACGGAGCAGACTGCCAGGCCAGGGGCGGAATCGCTCGGCATAGGCCGGGAAGGTCACATCCTGAATAGTCAACTGGCCAGTGGGGTCTTCCAGAAACTGCAGGTAAGGGCATACGGGGAAGCGGTCCTGGCAGGGCGTGAGCCAAAGCACCTGGTCCGGTTGGGCCGCGGCGGCGCACGGACAGCCCCAGACGGCAAAGAGCGCAAAGACCGCCAGGGATATTATGACGGCATGCCTTCGGCCCTGCGATTTGGTGGAGCAGATCACGGTCACGCCTAGTCTGAGCCTCCGGCCCGGATGGAGCCCGGTGTATGGAGCTGGTCCCCTAACCCCAAACCACGCTCTGTTCATCGTGTGTAGGCGCACCGCCCCCCGGAGGTGATTGTCACACCACCTTGGAGGCAAGGGCAAGTATTGTTTGTAGTTGTTTGTTGTCAGACCCTATGGGTGAACCGCCCCGGGATTGCCGGAGACTCCCAATCTTGAGAAGATGGAGTCATGGCAAAGCAAAGCAGATATTCACCAGAGGTAAGGGAACGTGCGATTCGACTGGTGGAGGACCATGTTGGGGAGTACAGCTCCCAGTGGTCGGCCATCTGTTCGATCGCGACCAAGATCGGTTGCACCGGGGAGACCCTGCGCAGCTGGATTCTTCAGGCCCAGCGTAACCAAGGTCTTAGGCCCGGGCTGACCAGCGATGAGCGTAAACGGCTCAAGGAGCTGGAGCGCGAGAACCGGGAACTGAGGCGCGTCAACGAGATTCTTCGCAAGGCGTCGGCTTATTTCGCCCAGGCGGAGTTCGACCGCCGACCGAGGTGAAGGTGTCTTTCATCGACGACCACCGCGATGCCTACGGGGTCGAGCAGATCTGCGCCCAGTTGCCGATCGCCCCGTCAACCTACTACGAGCAGAAGGCCCGCCAGGCCGATCCTGGGCTGTTACCGCCGCGCACGCAGCGGGACGCGGTCCTGCGCCTTGACATCCGCCGGGTGTGGGAGGCCAACTTCCAGGTCTACGGTGCGCGCAAGGTCTGGCGGCAGCTGCACCGTGAGGGCGTCGAGGTGGCCAGATGCACCGTGGAGCGTCTGATGCGGGGCATGGGATTGCAAGGGGCTGTGCGGGGCAAAAAGGCCAAGACCATCGTGTCCGATGACAGCACCGCCCGTCCGGCCGACTTGGTGAATCGCAACTTGACCGCCAGCCGGCCCAATGAGCTCTGGGTGGCTGATCTTACCTATGTGGCGACGTGGCGCGGGTTCGTGTACGTGGCGTTCATCATAGACGTTTTTGCGCGCATGGTCGTGGGCTGGCGGGTCTCCAGTTCGCTGCGCACCGATTTGGCCCTGGACGCTCTGGAGCAGGCGCTGTGGGCTCGCCCAGGCATCGACAACTTGGTGCACCACAGCGACCGCGGCGTCCAGTATGTCTCGATCCGTTACACCGAGCGCCTGGCTGAAGCTGGCATCGAGCCCTCCGTCGGCACCGTCGGCGACTCCTATGACAATGCCTTGGCCGAGACCATCAACGGCCTATTCAAGACGGAGGTCATCAACCGGCGTGGCCCGTGGCGCTGCCTCGAGGACGTGGAGTTCGCTACTCAGGAATGGGTCGACTGGTTCAACAACCGCCGCCTGCTCGAACCCATCGGAAACGTCCCGCCCGTGGAGTTCGAACAGGCGTATTATCAGAGTCTGGAAGCCCCGGCCATGCTGGCCGGTCTCAACTGAAATGGCCTCCGGGAAATCCGGGGCGGTTCATGAGCTTCTTCGTCCGCCACGCCTACTTCACCGGCAACGAGCGCCCCTACGAAAAGCTGCAACGCGCCCTGCGTGCCGAGGTGGACGAGTCAGCTTGGGAAGCCCTCTACCAGACCACCAGCCGGCCCTTCGACCCGCCCGCCACGGGCAAGATCGCTGTGAAGGTCATTAACCACTACGGGGACGAGGTGCTGAAGGTGGTGGGGGTGTAGACAATGCCGCCTGAACCGTTGGCCCCCGCATCCTCGACTCATGCATGACTCCTCGGTCCAGGGGTTGGAACCGCATCAGCTCCGCGCCGAGGTTTAGCGAGGACGCCACTTCAAGGGGTGAGTCTGTGTCGCCTAAAAAACGCGCCAGCGTGTTTGACGATGGCATTAGTTCACGGCTTGCCGCTCTCGGTGCCGACAACCTGGCCCAGGCCCTGCTCAAGCTGGCCGAGCAAAACCACGAAGCCGCCGATTTGCTTGCGCGCCTGTTGGCCACGCCCGAAGACAACCTAAAGCGGGTCAAGGCTAAGCTGGCCGGCCTGCGCAGAGGCCGGAGCTTCGTGGACTGGCGGGGCGTGCCGGAGTTCTCGCGGCAGCTCGAAGGCATCCTGGAAGACATCCGCTCGGGTGTGCCGAATCCCGCCCAGGGGGCCGAGTTGGTGGCGTCCTTCTTCGAGTGCGACAAGGCGATATTCGAGCGCTGCGATGATTCCAGCGGCATCGTGGGCGATATTTTCCGCCTGCGCGCCAGGGACCTGTTCGTCTTCTATGCCGCCAATTGCGCTGACAGGGCCAGGCTGGCTGACCGGCTGTTCAAGCTCTACGGCCAGGATGACTATGGCGTGCGCGGGTGCCTGTTGGATCACGCGGCAGAGTTTCTGCCCAGCGAAGATCTGCGCAAACTGGCAGAGCGCTTCTGGGGCCGCGCGGAGCAGGAGCCCGAGGAGGCCTTTGAAAAACGGCATTGGCTGCTGGGGGTTGAAGCGCTGGCCGGACAGCTAAAGGACCCAGCTCTTTTTGAGAAGGCCCGGCTGACCTCCTGGCCGAAAATGAGCCCAGCCGCCTGCCTGGATATTGCCAGGGCCTATTTGGAAGCCGATGACGCCAGGACGGCCTTGGGTTGGGTGGAGCAGATTCCGGAGCAGGAGTCTTTCAAATCCTGGGAGCGTGA
>JAKAGJ010000403.1 GCA_021815655.1 Deltaproteobacteria bacterium
CAGGTCCAGGTAGTCCTGCACCGGGAACTCGCCCCGGGCCAGGCGCTGGCACAATTCCGGACCCACCCCGGGCAGGGCGCCCTGCACGTAGCCCTCGGCATAGCTCATATCGAATTCGCCGCCGCCACTGACCAGGTCAGCCAACTGCGCCAGCACCTCCAGGTCCTCGTCCGGGGCCTGCCGCAAAAAGGCGCGCGGGGGTTCGGCCTGTGGCTCCGCCAGCGCCGAACGCCGGGGCAAGGGGCGCACCTGGGCCATGGCCCGGCTGAATAGCTGCTCCTCGTCGGGATCGGGCGGGGCAGGAGGAGGCGGGGGCGGCGGGGGAGGTTCCGCCGGGGGGACGCCGGGGAGCAGGACCTTTTTCAGCCCCGCGAAGGGCGCGTGGAAGGGCGCGGGCTTGGGCGCCGGCGGCGGGCCGGAGGCGGTTTTCTTTTTCTTGGCCATGGCTACATGATACCCGGGGGCCGGCGGCGGGCCAAGGAGGCATTCTCTGCTCGACAGCGGGCGCGGCCATGGCTAGCATAGATGCATACCCCTTTACCCCTTGCGCCAAGAGGAGAGCCCGGCCATGGCCCGCGTGGATGACTATCAGATGAGCTTTGATCTCTCGGCCGCCGAGCTGACCAAGCGTGATTTCCGCCAGGTGGCGGCCAACGCCGGGGCCGAGCTGGCCCAGGACGGCTCCCACCTGGTCTTGAGCTACTTTGGCCGGCCCCTGGCCGTGGACCGCCAGCCCATCGCCGTGCGCGCCCTGGACGACGCCCCGGCCCCGCCCCTGGCCGAGCAGGCCCTCTTGCTGCACTACCTGGAGCGGGCCGACGGCGCCTCCCCCAGCGGCGAGTGGGTCACCTTCCGCGAGGTGGAATCAGGCGAATTCTACTGGTCGGCCTTCGTGAAGCGAGCCAAGGCCCCCCTGGTGAGCTTCTTCGGCGAGAGACCGCAGCTCTTGACGGAGCTGGGGGCCAAGGTGGGCGGACGCCCCGGCCAGGACGTGGGCAGCGTCTCGCTGATCGTGCGGGCCTTCCCCCGGGTGGAGTTTCTGCTGGTCCTGTGGGAGGGCGACGAGGAGTTCCCTCCCGAGGGCAATGTGCTGATGGACAAGAACATCGGCCACTACTTGAGCACCGAGGACATCGCCCTGGCCGCCGGGCTGCCCATCTACAAGATGATGGCCAGCTTCAGGCGCTAGGCCCGCCAGGGCCAGCGGCATACAGCCATGATGGCGGCTTCAGGCGCCAGGTCCGCGCTTGGGGCGAGGCCTGGCCAAGCCCCTTGGCCGTGCTTAGCTTTAAGTCCAGACCGCTGTGGGCGGGTGGTTTTTTTGGCATGCGGCAACCTTCGGTGAGGCTTTGAACATGTCCCACGAGCACGACCAACAGGCCTGCGGCTGCGGCTGCGGAGGACAGGCCAACCCGGCGCCCAGCGGGCGCGACTGGGCCGCCGCCTCTGACAGCCAGATAGTCTGCCCCTGCCTGGGGCTGAGCAAGTCCGCCATCCGCGCGGCCATCGCGGCGGGCGCCTTTACCCTGCCGCTCCTGAAAATCATGACCGGGGCCGGCCGGGGCCGCGACTGCGCCCATAAGCATCCCCTGGGGCGCTCCTGCGAGGCTGACCTGGCCGAGCTTTTGCGCCTCTACGCCCAGCCGCCGGCGGGCTGGACCCCGGGCGGCTGCGGCCACTAGGCCCGCCGCGCCCGCGGGGCTCCTCGCGAGGACGGCATTTTTAAAGACGTTGGCCATAAACCACCTGACCCGTCAGGGCCAGGCAAAGCAGGAGAGAAGGCATGAAAATCGCGGTGAGCGGCAAGGGCGGCGTGGGCAAGACCACCTTCGCGGCCATGCTGGCCAAGACCTTGGCCGAGCGCGGCTTCAAGGTGCTGGCCGTGGACGCCGACCCCGACGCCAACCTGGGCCAGGCCCTGGGCTTCCCAGACTACCAGCAGTTGGTGCCGGTGAGCGAGATGAAGGAGCTGATCGACGAGCGCACCGACAGCCAGGGCGGGGCCATGGGCACCTTCTTCAAGCTCAACCCCACCGTGCACGACCTGCCCGAGAAGCTCTCCGTGGAGCACGAGGGCGTGCGGCTGATGGTCATGGGCACGGTGCAGAAGGGGGGCGGCGGCTGCATCTGCCCAGCCTCCACCATGCTCAAGGCCCTGATGAGCCACCTGGTGCTCTTGGGCAAGGACGTGCTGATCCTGGACATGGAGGCCGGCCTGGAACACCTGGGACGCGGCACCTCCCGGGGGGTGGACTTCTTGGTGGTGGTGGTGGAACCGGGGCGGCGCTCGGTGGACACCGCCAATCATATCAGGGAGCTGGCCAAGGACATCGGGCTCACCCGCATCCTGATCGTGGGCAACAAGATACGCTCCGAGGCCGACAAGGACTACCTGCAAAAGTCCCTGGCCGGTTTCACCTTCCTGGGCTTCATAGACTACGACAGCCAGATCATCGAGGCGGACATGAAAAACGCCTGTCCCGCCCACAGCGCCATGAATGCCAAAATGGCCGTGCGCGACATGGCCCAACGCCTGGTGAAGATGGCCACCGGCGGGCCGGATACCACTGGCGGGGCCTAAACGGGGCCGGCCCGGCCAGCCGTGGACGGGTCGTTGGGTGTCTTAGACAAAACGAGCCGCAGGGGCTCGCGTTGAAGATTTTGGGAAAAATACAGGGCGGGGATAAACCCCGCCTCTACGAAGAAAGCCAGATTTGGCCTTGGATTTCGTAGGGGCGGGGTCGAGTGCCTCGACTCTCATCACGGGTCGGCGGGCGCCCCGCCTGGGGCCGGCCCAGCCGGCTCCCGTATCGACCTTGTCCAACATACAAGGGGCGGGGTTTATCCCCGCCCTGTTTTTGTCAGTTATGGCTACCGACCAGCAACGGGAGCCGCCAGCCCAGGTTAGGGCCACGGCGCCAACCGACCCGTTATAGCCCAGCCCGGGGCACGCCGCCCTCGTCCGGGGCCGGTGTGCCCAGGCAGAAGTGGTCGATGAGGGCCAGCAGGCGCTCGGTCTCGGGCTTGCTGGCGAAGGCCTCGGCGCCCACCTTCTGGCATTTGGCGGCCATCTGCTGGTTGATGAGGGAGGAAAAAATGATGACCGGCAGGGGCAGGCGCAGGTCCTGCTTCACCTGGCGGCAGAGGGTCAACCCGTCCATCTGGGGCATCTCGATGTCGGTGAGGACCAGGCTGACATAGTCGCCCAAGGCGCGGCCCTCGCCCTGGGCTTGGGCCGCCACGTTTTTGATGGCCTCCAGGGCCTCCAGGCCGTTGTCGAAGGTGCTTACTCCCTCATAGCCCACGCTGGCCAGCATGCGGCTGACCTTGCTGCGAATCACCGCCGAGTCCTCGGCGAAGAAAATCCGGCAGCCGCCCCGCTGCTGTTGCAGGGAGGGCTCCTCCTGGACGGATTCATCGTAATTGATGACGCTCTCGGGGAAGATGTCGCCCACGATGCTTTCCAGGTCCAGCACCAGCACCTCCTTGCCGCCCAGGCTCACCGAGCCGGTGACCAGGGGGTTGGTGGCGGCCAGGTAGTGGTTCAGGGGGCAGAAGTCGCTCCAGGAGACGCGGTGGATGCGCTGGATGTGGTCGGCGATGAAGGCGCTGGTGAGCTTGTTGAACTCGGTGACCACCACCACCCGCTTGTGGGCGTCGGGGTTCTGGGGCAGGCCCAGGTAGGCGCCCAGGTCCAGCAGGGGGATGGAGCGCCCGC
>JAKAGJ010000404.1 GCA_021815655.1 Deltaproteobacteria bacterium
CTTTGTCACCTGCCGCCAGGGCGAGGTGCAGCCCCACCACCTGCCGCCCACCGTGCTGGGGGCCGGCACCGCCCCGCCCCGGGCCGGCGAACCGGCCGCCCCGGCCCCGCCCCGGCCGCCGGCTGGCGACGACGAGCAGATGCGCGCCGAGATACTGGAGGCCCTGCGCAGCACCGGCGGCCACAAGGCCAAGGCCGCCCAACTCCTGGGGGTGAGCCGCGTCACCTTCTGGAAACGGCTCAAGCGCCTGGGCCTGGATGCCTAGCTTAACATGTTTAACATGTTAATCCATGGTTAACGAAGGCCCCGTCCGGAAGCATCCATCATAATATGTTGTAATCGCGTCTAATCTATCCATGATAGCCGACCGGGGGGCTTCGGCACGCCCCTTGCTCATGGCATGGCCAGGGCCCGAAGGCGGGCCCGCCAGTTTGGCTTGAAAGGAGCGGTTACATGCCCAAGGATATTTCCCGCCGAGGCTTCCTGAAGGGCGGCGTCAGCCTGGCCGCCGGGGTGGCCGCCGGGATGGCCGCCGGCCCCCTGGTGCTGCCGGGCGCCGCCCAGGCCGCCAGCGGCCAGGAGCTCTGCACGGTCCTGGACCTGGGCAAGTGCATCGGCTGCGAGGCCTGCGTGGACGCCTGCCGCGCTGAGTGGCAGCCCACGGTGCCCGACCCGGTGAAGCCCATACCCCAGCCCTTTCCCTCCCGGGTGCCCATCGAGGACTGGTCCTCCAGGAAGGACGTGCAGGACCGGCTCACCCCCTACAATTTCCTCTACGTGGAGCACCTGGAGCTGGAGGGCAAGGTAAGCGAGCTGCACATCCCCCGGCGCTGCATGCACTGCGTCAATCCGCCCTGCACCAGCCTCTGCCCCTTTGGGGCCAGCCGCCAGGAGAAGAACGGCGTGGTGCACATCGACCAGGACATCTGCCTGGGCGGGGCCAAGTGCAAGACCGTCTGCCCCTGGCACATCCCCCAGCGCCAGTCCGGCGTGGGCCTCTACCTCAACCTGCTGCCCACCCTGGCCGGCAACGGGGTGATGTTCAAGTGTCACCGTTGTCTGCCCCTGGTGAGCCAGGGCAAGCAGCCCCGCTGCATCGAGGCCTGCCCGCAAAAGGTGCAGTCCATCGGCCCGCGCCAGGAGCAGGTGGCCAAGGCCCAGGCCCTGGCCGAGCAGGCCGCGGCCGCCGACGGCCGCCCCGGCCAGTGGCGCGACTACCTCTACGGCCTGGAGGAGAATGGCGGCACCAACACCCTCTACGTCTCGCCGGTGCCCTTCGCAAAGGTGAACGCGGCCCTGCATGAGCTGCACATCCAGCAGGCCAGCCAGGAGGCCCCGGCCAAGGCCGGCCAGGGGCGCGGCCAGGCCGCCAAGGGCGGCAAGGGGCTGGGCCGCCGCCTGGCCCAGGCCGGCCGGCCCCCCATGGGCCCGGTGGCCAACAGCATGGAGAACCCCGAGAACCTCACCCTGGCCCTGGCCATCGCGCCGGTGGCCGGCCTGGCCGCCGGCCTGGGCCGGCTCTTCGGCGGGGCCAGGAAGCTGGGCCGGGCCCTGGAGGCCAGACGCCAGGACGCCGACAAGGGAGGCCAGTCATGAGCGCCCACGACCATTCGCCCGGCGGCCGCGCCGCCAGTTGGACCTACGGCCTGGCCATCGGCCTGGCCCTGTTCAGCGGCATGGCCCAACTGCCCATCATGAAGCGCTACTACATCGCCGACCTACCGGGCATGGCCTGGGCGGCCGACTTCTTCGCCACCTCCGACCTGCACTACCTGGCCGCCGCCCTGCTGCTCATGATGCTGGCCTGGCGCCTGGCCCTGGATGGCCGCCTGGCGGGGCTGAGCTGGTCCTGGGGGCCGCGCACCTGGTGGGGCTGGGGGCTCCTGGGCCTGCTGGCCCTGACCGGCGCGGCCAAGGCCGCCCGCAACTGGGGCCTCTACCTGCCGCCCACGACAATGCTGGTCCTGGACCTGACACACCTCATGGCGGCCATGGCCTTCATGGTCACGGGCCTGGTCTCGCTGGTCATGGGCCGCAAAGAGCCGACGAGGGCGGGGATGGCGGAGGGGCTGTAGAGATTCGTCACGAAAAGGTTGGTAGGTTTAGCCGCCACCCAGGCCCCGGCACCGCGAACCGGGGCCTGGGCTGTCGGGGGCCAGGCCGCCCCATGGTCGTCACGCTTTCTGTCAAGGCAAATGCTATTTATTACAATAAGATGTCTTGTATGAGTCAAATTTTTTGTCACTGATTTTGTCAAGGCTTTTGTCCGGGCCTGTACCGTCAGACGCATCGGTGTGGCTGTCATGTTTCGCCAGGTTCCAGTCCGCTCTTTCCACTTGGTCCCCTTGCTTGACACCCCGCCCAGCCTCGCCTAGCCTTAGAGGCATCGACAACCCGGCCACCTGGAGGCGGTCATGCCCAGCAAGGTCTACTTCGCCGATCTGCGCGCCAATCCCAAGCGCTCCCTGAACGACAAGATCGACGCCCTGATCCAGGCCCTGGAGCCGGCCCAGCGGCTGAAAGCCGGCGGCTCCACGGCCATCAAGATACACTTCGGCGAGAAGGGCAACACCGCCTTCATCCGGCCGGTGCTGGCCCGGCGCTTCGTGGACGCGGTCAAGGCCCTGGGGGCCAAGCCCTTCCTCACCGACTGCAACACCCTCTACGTGGGCACCCGGGCCGAGGCGGTGAGCCACCTCATCACCGCCACGGAGAACGGCTTCGCCTACAGCGTGGTGGGCGCGCCGCTCATCATCGGCGACGGCCTCAAGGGCCATTCCTCGGTGGCGGTGCCCCTGGACGTGGAGGGCTGCCCCGAGGCCCACATCGGCGCCGAGATCGTGGAGGCCGACAACCTGGTGAGCCTGGCCCACTTCAAGGGGCACGAGCTGGCCGGCTTCGGCGGCACCATCAAGAACCTGGGCATGGGCGCCGCCAGCCGGCGGGGCAAACTCCACCAGCACAGCAACGTCTCGCCGGAAATCGTGGCCAAGCAGTGCATCGCCTGCGGCGACTGCATCCTGCGCTGCCCGGTGGGGGCCATCAAGCTGGTCAAGCGCGGGGCGAGCGAGCCGGCCCCGGCGGGCGCCAAGCACCCGGCCCTGAAGGCCTTGAAGGACAAGTCCAAGTGCATCGGCTGCGGCGACTGCATCCTGGTCTGCCGGCAAAGCGCCATCCAGATCCAGTGGGACGCCCAGATACCGGAGTTCATGCGGCGCATGGCCGCCTACACCAAGGCGGTGCTCAAGGGCAAGGAGGAGCGCAGCCTGTTCTTCAACTTCCTGACCAACATCAGTCCGGCTTGCGACTGCTATCCCTTCCAGGACGCGCCCATCGTGGCCGACCTGGGGGTGGTGGCCAGCCTGGACCCGGTGGCCATCGACCAGGCCTCGGCCGACCTGGTAAACCAGGCCCAGGGCTCGTCCCAGAGCGGGTTGAAGCACGCCCACGCCCCGGGCGGGGACAAGTTCCGCGACATCTACCCCAAGGTTGATTGGACCTACCAGCTGGCCTATGCCCAGGAGATCGGCCTGGGCAGCCGGGAGTACGAGCTGGTGCGGGTGTGAGCATGACAGCTAGCAAGCAAGAAGAGCATAACGAAACCGCCTCCCTGGAAGTGGTGCGTCCCGGCGGCCGGCCGCCCTGCCTCAAGGCCGGCGGCACCATCTGCCGGGGCTGCCCCGGCTGGGACGACATGCG
>JAKAGJ010000405.1 GCA_021815655.1 Deltaproteobacteria bacterium
GGCAGGAGAAAGTCCAGCAACTCCTTGAAGCGGCTTAGGAACGCCGTGGTGGCCTCCTGCTTGAAAAGGTAATCTACCACCGCCGGATCGCGACCGTCAAGGCCGCGCAGTTCGTCGACGAAATAGGGATTGACCAGGAAGCGCACGTCCATTACCAGGTCGGCCTCGGGGGGCAGGCCGTATTTGTAGCCGAAGGTCATTAGGTTGAGCTGCATGGCCGCCGCCGGGGCCAGGCGCGAGAAGAGCCGGAAGACCTCCTGCCGGAGTTCGTGCACGTTGAAGCGCGAGGTGTCGATCACCTGGGCGGCCTGCTGGCGCAGGGGCTCCAGGAGATGGCGCTCGCGGCGGATGCCCTCGGCGATGCCGCCCTTGGGGTCGGAGAGGGGGTGGTGGCGCCGGGTCTGGGAGAAGCGGCGCAGCAGAGCCTCGTCGCTGGCGTCCAGGAAAAGAATCTCCAGGCCGTAGCCCCGGCCGGACAGGTCCTGGAAGATGCGCGGGAAGGTGTCCACGAAGCCCTGGGCGCGCACGTCCATGACCAGGGCGGCCTTGAAGGGGTCGCCCACGTACTCCAGGGGGAGGTTGACAAAGGCCGGCAGGAGATCCACCGGCAGGTTGTCCACGGCGTAGAAGCCCAGGTCCTCCAGGGCTCGCAGGGCCGTGGACTTGCCCGAGCCGGAGAGCCCGGTGATCACCACGAAACGGGCGTTGCTGCGCGCGGGGGCCTCGCCCAACCGCCTAGAACTCCTCGTCCTGGGCCTGGATGATGCCGAATATCTCCCGGGCGTCCTTGGCCTGCAACAGGTCGCGTCGCACCACGTGGCTTTTCAGCAGGCGCGAGATGCGCGCCAGGGCCTTGAGGTGGACGCCGGCGGAATTCTCCGGGGCCACCACCAGGAAGAACAGATGGGCGGGCTTGCCGTCCAGGGAGTCGAAATCCACCCCGGCCAGGGAGCGGCCGAAGGCCAGTTGCAGGTCGTCCAGGTTGGGCAGCTTGCCGTGGGGGATGGCGATGCCGTCGCCGATGCCCGTGGAGCCCAGGCGCTCGCGCTCCTGGAGCACCTCCATCAGGCGTTCGGGACTGAGGTCGGGACGCTGCCGGGTCAGGGCCTGGCATAGCTCCATCATCACCGCCTGCTTGCCCCGGGCTTGCAGGTCGGGGATGATGTGCTCCTCCAGCAAAATATCGGTGAGTTTCATGGCCGGCGACCCCTCGGCTTCTGGCTATTGGGGTTCGATCAGGCCAAAGTTGCCGTCGGCGCGTCGGTAAATGACGTTCAAGGCCTCGGTGCGCGCGTTGATGAAGACCAGGAAGCCGTCGTCGGACAGATCCAACTGCATGGCCGCCTCGTCGGCGTCCATGGGCTTGGCCACCAGGCGCTGGGTCTTGATGATGCGGGGCTCGTCCAGGGGCAGGCTCTCGGCCTCCACCACGTCAACCTTGAAGGGCATCTCCAGGCCCTTGCTGTTGTCGCGGTTGACCTTCTTGAGCTTCTCGCGGTAGCGCTTGACCTGCTTTTCCAGCTTGTCCATCACCAGGTCGATGGCGCTGTAGAGGTCGCCGGTGGTCTCCTGGCCATGGATCTTGAAACCGGAGGCGTAGATGACCACGTCGGCCTCGTGGCGGTGCTTTTCCACGCCCAGGGTGATCTGGGCCTCGATGGGGCCGTCCAGGTACTTCTGCACCTTGCCCACCTTGTCGCGGGCATATTCCTTGAGGGCCTCGGAAGGCTCCACATGGCGGAAGGTCACCTGAATCTGCATGGCATAAACCCCCCTTCTGGTCGGGCTTGCTGCTTAACCGGGTTTAGGGAAGCCTGATCGCGCCGCCAGGGGCGCAAGGCCCCGGGCTCTCGCCACCAACTGGGAATACGATTCCCTCCCTCGGGGAACCCTCCATGGGCCCGGGGGGCGCGGCCTCCGGCCTACGCCGGGTGCAAGGGTAGTCCTTATCGCTAGCTGACTGGCTTGTCAACGGCCTTTTTCAACCTTGGACCCGGCTCCGGGGCCTGAGTATCTGCCGCCGCCGGCTGGAGGGCAGGATGCCCAGCATCTCTCTATACTTTGCCACCGTGCGCCGGGCGATGTCTATGTTCTCTTCTTGAAGCATATCCCCTATGGCCTGGTCGGACAAGGGCTTGGCCGGGTCCTCGGCGGCGATCATATGGCGGATGCGCTCCTTGACCGCCTCGGAGGCCACGGCGGCGCCCTGGAAGCGGTTGATGCCGGAGTTGAAGAAATACTTCAACTCGAAGACCCCCTGGGGAGTGTGCACGTATTTGTTGGTGGTCACGCGGCTGATGGTGGACTCGTGCATGCCCACGTCCTCGGCCACGTCCCTGAGGACCAGGGGCTTCAGGTAGGCGATGCCCTTGTCGAAGAAGTCGCGCTGAAAGCCCACGATGCTCTCGGTTACTTTGTAGATGGTGCGCTGGCGCTGGTGGATGGAGCGAATCAGCCACACCGCGCTCCTTAGCTTGGACTGCACGTACTCCTTGGCGTCGCTGGGCCCGCCGGAGGCCAGGGCGTCCTTGTAGAAGCTGTTCACCCTGAGTTTGGGCAGGCCGTCCTCGTTCAGCACGATGACGAACTCGCCTTCCATCTTATAGACGTAGATGTCCGGGGTGATGTACTGGGGCTCCTCGTCGCTGACCGTGCGGCCGGGCTTGGGGTCCAGCCGGCGGATCACCTCCATGGCCTCGGCCACCTCGTCCAGGCTCACCGAGAGCTTCTTGGCGATGGCCTGGTAGTTGCGCCGTTCCAGGTCGGCCATGTGGTTTTCCAGGATGTCGAAGACCAGGTCGTGGCCCGGGTAGAGCTCGGTGGCCTGGATGATCAGGCACTCGCGGAGGTCGCGCGCGGCCACGCCCAGCGGGTCGAACTGCTGGATGACCTTGAGCACCGCCTCGGCCCGGGCCGGCTCGGTGCCGCAGGTCTTGGCCAGGTCCTCCAGGGAGACTTGGAGATAGCCGTCTTCGTTGAGGTTGCCGATGATGACCGCGCCGATCTCCATCTGGGTCTCATTCAGGGCGGACATGCGCAACTGCCAGAGCAGGTGGTCGCGCAGGGAGGGGGCGCGGGTGAGCACGCTGTCGAAGGAGGGCGTGTCGCGGTCCTCGGCCATGCCGCCCTCGCCGGAGCCCGGCGAGGATGAGTAGTCGCCCAGATAGTTCTCCCAGTCGAAGTCCTCCTTCACGTCCTCGCGGACCTGCACCTCCTCCGGTCCGGACTCGCCGGTCTGGCTCAGGCCAGCGGCCTCGAAGTCGGCCGCTTCCGAGGGCGTCTGGCTGGCCTCCAGGGTGGCGGGCTCGCTGTTCTCCAGGTCCAGGCTGGGCAACTCGGCCTCGGGGATGCTCTCCTCGGTCTCCTCCAGTAGCGGGTTTTCCAGAAGCTCCTGGTTGATGGTCTCCACCAGTTCCAGGCGCGAGAGCTGCAAGAGCTTGATGGCCTGCTGCAGCTGGGGAGTCATCACCAGTTGCTGGCTGAGCTTGAGGCTTTGCTTGATCTCCAGGCCCATGGCTAGCCGGCCGCCTTCCCCGGCCCGGTGGCGCCGGCGGCGGCCCGGGGGACCGCGGGTATGTGGGACAAGACCCTCACTAGAGGCGGAACCTCTCGCCCAGATAGATGCGGCGGGCGATCTCGCTCTGGGCCAGGCTCTCGGGGTCGCCCTCCTCCAGGAGGGTGCCCTCGT
>JAKAGJ010000406.1 GCA_021815655.1 Deltaproteobacteria bacterium
CCTGGCCGCTGGCGGCGGGTGGTCCAGGAGGTCGAGCAAGGTCCGGGCCATGACGCCGGCCTGGCCGTGGGGGCAGAGCCGGCCCATGGCCAACTGGCCGACCAGGGGCCCTTGCAGGATGGGGGCCTCGCAGAGCACGGGCAGGCCGGCCCGCAGGTAGTGCACCACCTTGGAGCTGTCATTGTCAAAGGGCTCCGGCCCCACGGCCAGGGCCAGGCCCGCCGCCGCCCAGGCCAGGTAGTTCCACACCTGCCGGGGCGGCTTCTCGCCGTGGTCGGCCACCAGCGGGGACAAAGCCAAGGCGCGGCCATAAAGGCCGCTTTTGTTGCGCCCCAGCAGATGAATCCGGGCTCGGCCTTCCAAGGCCCGCGCCAGGCGGTTGAGCATCTCCACCTGGCGGGAGCTGGCCAGGGAGCCCGCGTAGACCACCGCCGGCGGCCCCTGGCCAAAAGGGCTGTCCCCCGGCCCGGGCAAGCGCCGGGGGCAGCCGGTGGGGGTGAGCACGCTGGGCAGATTAGCGCCGTAAAGGTTGTGCCAGCGCTCCTGGTTTTCACGGTTGTTGAAGGCCAGGGCCTGGGCGCGCCGGGCGATGGCCTCCTGGGCGCTGAGCAGTTCCCGGCGGCGGGCCTGGTCGCGGGCCGGGTGGCGCTGGTCCACCACGCGCACCAGGCGGGCCACCAGCGGCCCCTCGAACCCTTCCGCCAGAAAGATGGCCTGATGGTAGCAGGTCTTGACCAGATCATAGGCCCCGGCTTCCCGCAAGGCCGCCAGGGGGCGTACCGGCAGGCCCTCCAGACGGCCCGCGCGGCCCACCGGGGCCAGGATATGGGCGGTCACCGCGAGGGCGCGCAGGCCCCGGGCCAGGGCCGCCAGACGCGCCAGGTCTATGCCGGGCGGGCGGGCGCCGGGATCATGGGGAAACAGCAGGCCTACCCTCACGCCTGGTCCAGTCCGGAGTCCCGCACCAGGCCGGCCAGATGGCGGCACAGGTTGACGGCGATCTGCGGGTAGAGCAGCATGGCCTCCTCCAGATGGCTGCCGCTGAGCAAGAGGGCCTGGCCAGGCGTCAGGGCCACGGCGGAGTGCCTGGCCGGGCCTTGGGCGAACAGGCCCACCGCCCCCAATAGATCGCCGGGCTTCATCTCGGCCACCGGCGGCTGGCCCGGTTCGGCCGGCCCCCGGTACAGGCCCACGCGGCCCTCCATGACCAGGTACAGGTCGGATGAAGGCTGATCGTGGCTCAGCAAGACCTGACCCGGGGCCAAGTCCACCTTGCTGGCCAACTGGGCCACGGCCATGATCTCGCCCAGGGTCAGCCCGGCGAAGATTTCCAAATTTTTGAGCTTGTCCATGCGTTCCATGGCCTCCGGCGCCACGGCCTCGCGGCCCGTGCAGCGCCTCACGGCGAAGGTGGCGGCCCAGCGCACCCCTTCATCCTGGTCGAAAAGCAGGGCCGCCACCGTGGGCAGCCATTGGTCGCCGGGCAGATGCTGGCCCATGGCGTAGACCGCCAGGGCGCGGGTCAAGGGCTCGGCGGCGTGGGCCAGCTGGATGAGCGCCTCCACCAGCCCGGTGGGCCGCTGCATGGGCAACAGCCTGCGGCCCCTTTCCACCTTGGCCGCCAGCGGGATGGTGTCAATCAGGGGCACCAGGTAGCGGCTCAGCTCGGGGCTCAGGGCCGACTCCACCAGCTCCACCACCGCCGCGGCCTGGGCCGAGCGCAGGGCCGAGAACATCAGGCGCATGTCGGCGTGTCTCACCCACAGGGCCTGAAAGATAAGACCCAACTGCTGCTGGTTGACCTGGCGCAGGTGGGTGGCCAAGAGGCCCAGGCTGGGCGACGGCCCCTGGCGTTCCAGGGCCTCCAGGGCGGCCAGGCGGTCATATATTTCCAGGGCCTGGCGTCCCACGAAGGGCACGGGGTCGAAGCCGTGCAGGTCGGCCCGGCGCAGGGCCTCCAGGATGCCCCGTTGCACCCGGGGGCTGGCCGAGAGAAGGGCGCCCACCAGGTAGGGCTGGGCGGCGGGGCCGGCGGCGGCCAGGGCCTCCACGGCGGCCCGGCGCACGGCCTCGTTGTCGTCCAGCAGGATGACCAGCCTATGGATGGCGCGCACCTCGGGCCAGCGGGCAAAGGTCAGGGCGGCTTGGGCGCGAACCTCCACCTCGGGGTCGTCCAGCAGGGGCAGGGCCTCGGCGGGTCCCAGGGCCTGGGCGGCGTCCTGGCCGTCTTGGGCTCCGCTTTGGTCCATGCCCGCCGGCAGGTCCAGGTGGTAGCCCACGCTGGCCGGTTGCAGGCGGTCATAGTCGGGCAAATCGGCGGCGATGACCTGCTTGAGACTGCGGTAATAGCGGCGGTGGAAGCGCCAGGTCTCGGCCAGCCACCACAGGGCCAGGGCCAGGGCCACCAGGATCAGGACCAGGATGGGGGCGCCGCCCAGGAGCAGCATCACCAGGGAGCCCAGCACCACGCCCACCTTTACCACCGTGCCCCTGACGAAGACCCGGCACCACTGCGCCGCCTGCCCGGGCACCAGGCCAAAGAGCACCTTGTTGACCGGCCCGGCGATGGCCTGCTGCACCAGGCGCAGGGCGAACTGGCCCAGCGCCGCCAGATAGATGTTGAAGCCCAGGCCCAGCCCGGCGAAGACCAGGCCAAAGCAGACGGGCTGCACCAGGCTGGCCTTGGACAGGCCCAACCGCTGGTACAGGCGGCTGGCCAGCAGCAGCACCAGGAAGATGGCCAGGCTCATGCCTCCCCGGAACAGACCCAGGAATGACAGCAGGCTGGCCTCGCTGGCGAAGGCCTGATTGCAGGCGACGTTGAACAGGTAGCTGAAGATGGGCAGCAGCAGGTTGGGCAAGAGCCCCAGGACCAAAAGGAAGCGCACCACAGGATAGGTTTTCACCAGCTCCGTAATCCGGGACCAGGTCATGGCCTCGCCCGGGGCCGCCGGGGCGGACGCGGCCCGGGCGCGGCCCAAGGCCCCGCTGGCCAGGTAGAGCCCCAGCCCCAGCCACAGCACGCCGAAAAGGGGCAGGCTGAGGTCGGGGTCGGTAAAGTCCTGCAAGGGGCGCGTGAGGAAATTGCCCAGGATGGTGCCCAGCACCTGGGCGGCGGTGCACAGCGGAAACAAGCGCCGGCCCTGGCGGGCGTCGAAGCGATCCGAGGCTATGTTCCACAGATAGACCAGTAGCACCGAATCTTGCAGGTACAGCAGCTGGAACAGAACGGCATAGGCGGCGGTGACTCCCTGCCTGACCAGAAAATAGATGGCCATGACCAAGAGGGCGTAGAACAGCACGAAGCCGGTGAGCAGGCGGGCATCGTCCCATCTGCGGCCCAGGCGCTCCAGCCAGCCCAGCAGGATAAAGGTCAGCAGGCCGTTCACCAGCAGCATGAGGGGCATTTCCTGCACCCCGTAGCGCTTGATGAAGGCGCTGTCCACGTAATTGCGCCACAGGGCCACGGCCAGGAACAGGCCGAAGAACACCAGGGCCAGGCGCAGCAGGAGGCGCCGCTCCGCGGGGTAGACATTCAGGGTGCGTTGCCAGAAATCCTTCATCCATCTCCCCGGGCCGTGGGCGGCCATGGACCGCTTGTCGTAGCTTCGCGCTTTGGGTGGGTATTATAATAGCAACAAATTCGGCACGGCTCGCGCGCGCACTGTTTTTAACGCAAAGGG
>JAKAGJ010000407.1 GCA_021815655.1 Deltaproteobacteria bacterium
CACGAAGCCGCCATAGAGGATGGAGGCGATGGAGATGGCGATCATCATGGGCGCGAAGTAGTGGCTGGCCTGGGGGGTGAGCGGCAGGCAGAAGCGCAGGAAGCCGTAGGCTCCCATCTTCAAGAGCACCGAGGCCAGCAGCACCGATCCGGCCGTGGGGGCCTCCACGTGGGCCGCCGGCAACCAGGTGTGGAAGGGGAACATGGGGACCTTGATGGCAAAGGCCAGGGCCATGGCCAGGAAGGCCCAGTATTGGAAGTTGAAGGAATAGGTCTTGGCCGAAAGCTCGGGGATGCTGAAGGTGCCGCCCACCTGGTAGAAGGCCACCATGGCCACCAGGAGGAGCGTGGAGCCGGCCAGGGTGTACAGGAAAAACTTCAAGGAGGCGTAGCGCCGGTCAGGGCCGCCCCACACCGCGATCAAGAGGAACATGGGGACCAGCATGGCCTCCCAGAAAATGTAGAAGAGCACGAAGTCCAGGGCCACGAAGACCCCTATGCAGGCCGAGGTCATAAGCAGGAGGCTGAAGTGGAATTCCTTGACCCGCTTGCTGATGTAGGACCAGGAACAGAGCACGCACAGGGGCAGCAGCAGGACCGTCAGGAGCACCATCAACAGGCTGATGCCGTCCATGCCCAGGTAGTAAGACAGCCCCCAGTCCTTGACCCAGTCCGCGTGCTCCACGAACTGATAGCCCTTTTGGGTCAGATCGAAGCTGAACAGGGGCAGGGCCAGCGCCGCCTCCACCAGCCCCATCACCAGGGTGAAGACCCTGATGACCTTTTCTTCCTTGAGGAAGGGCAGGACCAGACAGCCGGCCACCGGGAAGAAGACCAGGAATGATAGTATGGGCCAAGTGCTCTGACTCATCGTGTCTCCGTCATGACTAGCGGTTGCTGTCCGTTGGCGCCTATCTCAAGAACCAGACCAGGCCGAAGATCAAGAGCCCCAGGATGACGGCCACTGCCAGGTAATCCTGCAGGCGTCCTGTCTGGGCCATGGTCGCGCTCTGGCCAACCCGCCGCACGTTGATGGCGGTGCCATCCACCACGCCGTCAATGGCCGCCTTGTCGAACCAGGCGCTGCCGCCGGCGATCTTGAGCATCCCCCGCAGGCCCGCGCGGTTGTAGAACTCGGTCCACCAGTTGTCCAGCTTCTCCAGGACAAGCTTGCAGAAAGCCAGGAAGCCCTTGGCCACCAGGCGGTAGAAGTAGTCGAAATCCAGGTTGAGCTTGGCCTCGGGCTTGAGCTTGTTGCGCAGAAGGTAGAAGCCCAGGCCGGTGAATCCCAAGAGCAGGAGCGATTGCAGCACGTGCCAGGCGGTGTAGGGCACATACTCAACCTCGTGGGGCAGCAGGGCATAGAGGAACTGGGGCCGGATACCGATGAAGAAGCACAGGAATCCGCCTATGGCCATGGCCACATACATGTTGCGCGGGATGGGCTTGAGCGGCATGCCGGGGTCGGGCTTGCTGAACCAGGCGAAGTAGGGCAGCTTGATGCCCACCGAGAGGAAGGTACCCACCGCCGCGATCTCCATGCCCACCGCCAGCCAGGTGTGATGGGCCTCCGCGGCGCCGGTGATGGTCATGGTCTTGCTGACGAAGCCCGAGAAGAGCGGGAAGCCGGAGATGCTCACCGCGGCGACCATGTACCAGAAGAAGGCCCAGGGCATGCGCTTGAACAGGCCGCCCAGCTCGCTGAGCTTGGCGGTGCCGGCGGCGTAGAGCAGGGTGCCGGCGCCCATGAACAACAGGCCCTTGTAGAGGATGTGGGCATAGGCGTGGGCGCAGGCCCCGTCGATGGTCATGGCCGTACCCACCCCTACGCCGGCCACCATGTATCCCACCTGGGATACGATGTGGTAGGACAAGATGCGCCGGGCGTTGTTCTCTATGGTGGCGTAGAAGACGCCGTAGAGGGTCATCAGGGTGCCCATGATCCCCAGGATCTCGAAGCCCGAGAAGCCGCGCAGCAGCACATACACCGCCGTCTTGGTGGTGAAGGCGCTCATGAACACCGCGCCGGTGACCGTGGCCTCGGGGTAGGCATCGGGCAGCCAGGCATGCAGGGGAATCACCGCGGCGTTGACGCAGAAGCCCAGCATAATCAGGATGTCGTAGAGTTGGGCCGCGTGGGGGTCGCTGGCCTCGAAGGCGAAGGTGCCCAGGGCCTTGTAGCGCAGGAGCAGACCGGCCAAGAGCATCAGGCCGCCCAGGGTGTGGAACAGGAAGTAGCGGATGCCCGCGTTGGTGGAGGCCGGCACCCGGCGCAGCCACACCAGGAAGGTGGAGGATACGCTCATCATCTCCCAGAAGATGAACAGGGTCACGTAATCGCCGGCAAAGGTGCAACCAAAGGCGCCGGCGATGTACATGCAGGCCGAGATGTGCTGCCACTTGTCATCCACGTGCAGGGCGTAGATGAAGCCGATCACCGCCTGGATGGCGAATACGTGGGCAAAGACCAGGGAAAGCTTATCCACCCGGCCCAGATTGAGGGTAAGCCCCAGGTAGTGCAACTGGGTATACACGCCCGGCTGCATGGTAAGCACGCTGAACACGGCCAGCAGCGCGGCCACCGGCGGCACCCAGCGTCCCAGCCTGCCCGGCAGCAGCCAGACCACCAGGGCGCTGAGCACGAAGAAAATGGTGGGGTGGACAAATTCAGTCACGGCGATGCCCTCTTCTAGATTAGGGAAGCCCTAGTCCCGCTTGTCGTAGTAATCCTCATCCTTGCCCAGGAAGGTATGGGCCGCGCCCTTGGCCAGCTTGCCCAGTACCACCGCCCCGATCAGCCCAAAAAGGGCCCAGAAACCGGGTAGCTTCTCCAGGTCGAAGTGGGGATGGGGCGACTGGATCAGCACGTTAAGCAGCACCAGCACGCCCAGGCTGATGAACATCAGCTTCTTGAGCCCCTTGGCGCCGCCTCCGGGTTGCCCCCCGGGCTGGCCCGCCGGCTGGTCGTGGGTGTGTTCAGGCTCGTGCGTCATGGCTATGGCCTCTCCCCTAGTGTCCCTTAAAGGCGTTGATGAACTGGAAGAAGGTCTCCGGGTACAACCCCAGGAACACGCTCACGGCGGCGGTGAAGCACAGGGGCACCACCATGGTCAGGGGGGCCTCCGAGTACTTGCTCAAGTCCACCCCCGGGGCCGGCGGGTAGAAAAAAGCCTTGTAGATGACCGGCGTGAAATAGGAGGCGTTGAGTATGGTGCTGGCCAAAAGCGCCGCCAGGAAGATGTAATGCCCGCTGCTCACGGCCCCGTTGACCATATACCACTTGCTGACGAAACCGCAGACCGGAGGCACGCCGATCATGGACAGGGAGGCCACGGCAAAGGCCCCGAAGGTCCAGGGCATGCGCCGCCCCACCCCGTGCAGCATGCTGATCTTTTTCTGATGCGTGGCCACGTAGATGGCGCCGGCGGCAAAGAACAGGGTTATCTTGCTGAAGGCGTGGTGGGCGATGTGCGCCAGGCCGCCGGTTACGGCCATGGGCGTGAGCATGGACACGCCCAGCACCACGTAGGAAAGCTGGCTGACCGTGGAGTATGCCAGCCGGGCCTTGAGGTCGTCCTTGGTCAAGGCGATACAGGAGGCCACCACGATGGTGAAGGCGGCGAAGGCCGCGGTGGCGGTGCCCAGGCCTAGACTATCCATCAGGTTGACGCCGAAGCCC
>JAKAGJ010000408.1 GCA_021815655.1 Deltaproteobacteria bacterium
CACCTACAACCTCACGGCGGACTTCAATCTGGTCGACGCCTGGGGCCGCGTGGTGGGCGGGCGGCGGGACTTCGGGCGCTTCGGCGGCCAGGCCCAACAGTTCCCCGACCGCAATCCCATGTCCTTCACCTACAGCCTCTCGGGCCTGCCCCCCGGCGACTACCGCGTGGAGACCACCCTGCGCGACGTGCTGGGCGGCAAGTCGCACACCGTGGTCACGCCCTTCAAGATAGTTGGGCCATAGCGCCAACCCACCTGTTTGTGCCGGCGGGGCGCCGCCAATAGCAAGCCCGGGCCTGGGGACTTGACGTCTTGTCCGGGCCTGGGCGCGGTGGCATACTGTAAGAAATCCCCAAGCAACTCATCAGGGGTCCCGGGGCCGGCCACAAAGTGGGGAAGTTTGTCTTGGCTCGGCAAGGGCCGCCAGGCCGTGATCCACAGGTGGTCGAAGCATTGAAAGCCAGCGATAATCCCCCTCCCAGGCCCTCCCTGCCCCGGGCCTACCCGCGCGCCACCCAGGCTTGCGCCCTGGCGGTGGTGGGGCTGTCCCTATGGGTTTTGGCGGCCTGGTCGAGCGGCCAGGGGGCCAGCACCGGCCTGGGGCCGTCCTATGTGCCCATGGCCCCCCTCACGGCCTGGCTGCTGCTGCTCCTGGGCCTGGGGCTGGGCGGTCTGGCCGGCTGGCCCCAGAGCGCCGCCGCCCGGGGCCTGGCCCTGTTGGCGGGCCTGATCGCCGTGCTTTTGGGGCTCTTGGTGCCGGCCCAACCGCTGTTGGGCTTTCGATTGGCCGTGGAGGCCTGGCTGGCCCCTGATCCCGGCAGCCTGGGCGGCATACCCCTGGGGCGCACCTCGGTCCTGACCGCCCTGGGCTTCCTGGCCGGCGGCCTGTCCCTGCTCCTGCTTTCTCGGGCCCAGGGCCGCCGGTGCCGGCGGGCCTCTTGGCTGCTGGGTTTCGGGCTACTGCTGTGGTGCCTCCTGGTGCTCTTGAGCTATGCCTTGGGAGCCCCCTTGCTCTACGGCGGCCGCAACGTGCCCATGGCCCTGCCCTCGGCCCTGGCCCTGGCCCTGCTGGCCCTGGGCCTCTTGGCCGCCGCCGGCCCCGGATCCTGGGCCTTGCCTAGCTCGCGGGAGGCCGCGCCCGGCCCATCCCCGGCCTCCAGCTCCCTCAAGGCCTCCCTTGCGGGGCTGCTCTTGTTGAGCGCGGCCATTGGGGCCACGGGCTATTTTTACCTGGAGCACCAACTGGCCGAGGCCCGCCGGACGGCCCTGGCGGATTTGGCCGCGGTCATCGACCTGAAGGCCGGCCAGATCGCCGCCTGGCTCCGGGAACGCCGGGGCGATGCC
This sequence comes from Deltaproteobacteria bacterium, assembly GCA_021815655.1. Taxonomy (GTDB): domain Bacteria; phylum Desulfobacterota; class Desulfarculia; order Desulfarculales; family Desulfarculaceae; genus JACRDC01. Next base: position 1,345 of record JAKAGJ010000408.1, read on the forward strand.
CTGGTGGCGCTGGACAACCCCATGGTGCAGGAACGCGCCCGCCGGCTGCTGGCCGGGGAGAGCGACCCCCGGCTGGCTGAGGACCTGCGCCCCTGGCTGCAAGGCCTGCAACGCCACTACGCCTATTTGCAGGTGGCGCTTTTTGACGCCCAGGGCCGGCCCCGCCTGGGGGCGCCCTGGCCCCTGCCCCTGACCGATCACCAGGGCCTGGACGAGGCCCTGGGGGGCCAAGGGGTGGTGTTCACCGACCTGCACCGTCAAGCGCTCCCCGGCCGGGAGCAACAGGGGAAAATCACCCTGGGCCTATGGGTGCCCGTGGGGGCGGGCCCAGGGACTCGGGCCTTGGGGGCCCTGCAACTGCTGATCGATCCGGAGGAGTTTCTCTATCCCCTGCTGCGCGCCTGGCCCACGCCCAGCCCCAGCGCCGAGTTGGTCCTGGCGCGGCGGGAGGGCGACCAGGCCGTGGTCTTGAACAACCTGCGCCACCGCAAGAACGCCCCCCTGGATTTCCGCCTGCCCCTGGAGCCCCAGGGCAGGCAGCCCATGGTCATGGCGGTGCAGGGCCGGCCTATTCCGCCCCAGGGCACCCTGGACGGCCGGGGGGTGCCGGTGCTGGCGGCCAGCCGGCCGGTGCCGGGCACCTCCTGGCACCTGGTGGCCAAGGTGGATCAGGAAGAAATCCTGGCCCACCTGCGGCAGATGGCCTGGACCACCGGGCTGGTGATGATCTCCCTGCTCCTGGCGGGGGCGGCGGGGCTGTGGCTATTTTGGTGGCGGCGGGACAACCGGTGGCTCCTGCGCCAACTGGCCATGGACGCCGAGCGCCAGGAACTGGCCCAGCGGGTGATGGCTCTGTACAGCCAGGCCAACGAGATCATCCTGCTGATGGACCAGGACGGGCACATCCTGGAGGGCAACCAGCGGGCCGTGGAGGCCTACGGCTATCCCCTGGAACAGTTGCTGCGCATGAACATCCTGGACTTGCGCGCGCCCCAGGCCCAGGCCAACTACGCGGAGGATTTTCGGCGCGCCGACAACCCCCAGGGGATTATCTTCGAGACGCTGCACCAGCGCCGCGACGGCTCGGTATTCCCGGTGGAGGTGAGTTCGCGGCCCGTGGAGCTGGGCGGCGATAAATACCGCCAGTCCTTCATCCGCGACATCAGCCAGCGCAAGGCCGCCGAACAGGCCCTGGCCCAGAGCGAGGCCGAGCTGTCGGCCCTGTTCCAGGGCGCGCCCATCATGATGATCCTGGTGGATCACGACCGCCGGGTGGTCAAGGCCAACCGGGCCGCCCTGGAGACCGCGGGGCGCCCGGACCAGGAGGCCTCCGGCCTGCGCGGCGGCGAATTGATGCGCTGCATGCACTCCCTGGACGACCCCCAAGGCTGCGGTTTCGGCCCGGCCTGCCAGGGGTGCCTGCTGCGGGCCGCCCTGCTGCGCACCCTGGAAACCGGCCAGGAGAGCTTCCGCCAGGAGGTGACCCTGCTCCTGGAGCGCCCCCAGGGGCCGGAGGAGGTCTTCGCCCTGGTTTCCACCACCCGGCTGCACACGCAGGCCAAGCCCCTGGTGCTTCTGTGCCTGGAGGACATCACCGAGCGCAAGCGGGCCGAACTAGCGCTGAAGCAGAGCAAGGAGCGCTTCCGGCTGTTGTTCGAGGAGGCGCCCCTGGCCTACCAGTCCCTGGATGAGGAGGGGCGCATCCTGGAGGTGAATCAGGCCTGGCTCCAGGCCCTGGGCTACCGGCGGGAGCAGGTCATCGGCAAGTGGTTCGGCTCCCTATTGCGCGAGGAGTACGTCCCCCACTTCCGCCAGAACTTCCCACGCTTTCGCGAGGCGGGGCATATCGAGGGCGTGGAGTTCGATATGCTGCGCGCCGACGGCTCCACCATGCTGGTCTCCTTCAACGGGGCCATCGGCCGCGACGCGCTGGGGCGCTTCCAGCAGACCCATTGCATCTTCCTGGACATCACCGAGCACCGCCGGGCCGAGCAGGCCATCCACGAAAGCGAGGAGCGTTTCCGGGGCACCTTCGAGCAGGCGGCGGTGGGCATGGTCCACACCGGCCTGGACGGCAGTTTCCTGCGGGTCAACCAGCGCTTCTGTGATTTCCTGGGCTACGGGTCCCAGGAGCTGCTGGGCAAGAAGTTCGCCGAGGTGACCCACCCCGAGGACCTCTCCACGGACCTGGCCCAGTTGAGTCGGCTGATGTCCGGCGAGATAGAGGTCCACTCCCGCCAGAAGCGCTACCTGCGCCAGGACGGCTCAATCGTCTGGGGCAAGCTCACGGTGTCGGCGGTAAAGGACACCCAGGGCCGGCCCC